>JBKCGW010000564.1:0-2765 GCA_046303175.1 Flavobacteriales bacterium | reverse complement strand
TACTTCTTTACGGATATCTACAACTCCATGACGGGCAGCACGGGCAGCGTTTTCAATGTGCTGGCGTATTGGAGCAATGGCTTTTTTGGGAGTCACTTCGAGGTAGACAAAATCATTCTACCCATCGGTATTTCGTTCTTTACGTTTCAAAGTATCAGCTATACAGTGGAAGTGTATCGAGGCACTCTCAAACCTGTTGAGCGCTTCACCGATTTTGCCTTCTTCGTTACGTTCTTCCCTCAACTTGTGGCGGGTCCCATCGTTCGTTCGACCGATTTAATTCCACAGCTCTACAAGGAATATCAACTCACACGCGCCGAATGGGGCCTGGCCATTTTCTGGATACTCAATGGCTTCATCAAGAAAATTCTGCTGGCCGATTACATCGCCGTCAACTTCATTGATCGAATATTTGCCAGTCCTACTTCCTATACCGGATTCGAAAATCTCATGGCAATCTATGGATACAGTCTGCAGGTCTATGCCGATTTTTCAGGCTACACCGACATGGCCATTGGTGTGGCATTGCTCATGGGTTTTCATCTCACCAAGAATTTCAATTCGCCCTACAAGGCAGTTAGCGTGGCCGACTTCTGGCGTCGCTGGCACATGTCGCTCTCCAACTGGCTGCGCGATTATCTCTACATACCGCTCGGCGGCAATCAAGCGGGAACCTTGGGGACTTATTTCACACTGACCATCATCCTGCTGGTAGTGGGTGCACTCGCTTCTTCCTGGATGGTCATTGCGGTGGGTGCCGGAGCTATGGCTATTGCGCTGGTTCTAGCTCAATGGGTGAAGTCGTTTGCAGGATGGCTCAATACGAATTTGAATTTGATGATCACCATGATCATTGGCGGGTTGTGGCACGGTGCAAGCTGGAACTTCATCATCTGGGGAGCGCTCAACGGATTCGCGCTCGTGTTTTATAAACTTTGGAAGAAGATAAGCCCATGGGAAAATCACAAAGACCGCTGGTATGTGCGGGCGTGGGTTATTTTCCTTACGTTCTCGTTCATCACCCTCACGCGCGTGTGGTTCCGCGCAGGTAGCAATACTTCATGGACCGGACTCGATGAGCAACACGATATCTGGTCGGAATTCTGGTCGGCTACGTCCATGCTCGAGCAAATCTTCATGCACATGGATTGGTCTGTTGCGCCGCAAGTTCTGATGGCGTACAGCTCGGTGTTTTTAGTAGTGTTGTTCGGTATGATTGTGCACTGGCTTCCCGCCGCATGGAAAGAAAGTTATCGTTCGAAGTTTGCCTTGCTTCCCATCCCCGCGCTCGCATTGATTTGCATCGGTGTCATCTTTTTTGCTTTTCAGGTAATGTCGGCCGATATGCACCCCTTTATTTATTTCCAATTCTGAGGTTGGGTTTCTTGTATAGCAAGCAATTGAAACTATTTTTGTCCTTCGCGACTTGCACGTATGGAGCAGGCTGCGTGCTAATAATACTCCTATGCCACAAACGCAAAGCAAGACGGGCAATGTATCCCGCCTTCTCAGCCAACTCAACGAGTCAGCCACATTGGCTATGGCGCGCCTTAGTCGCGAACTAGCTCAGCAAGGTCATCCCATCGTGAGCCTATCACTGGGTGAACCCGATTTCAATACGCCCGATTTTATCAAGGATGCTGCTAAAAAAGCCATCGACGATAACATCACCCACTATCCGCCTGTAAACGGAATACCGGAAGTGCGCAAGGCTATCGCCGCGAAGTTTAAGCGCGATAACGGTCTCGATTATTCACCCGAACAAATCGTAGTTTCAACCGGCGCCAAGCAAGCCATTGCCAACACCATCTATGCGTTGGTAAACCCCGGCGACGAGGTCATCATGCCGAGTCCGTTTTGGGTGAGCTATGCTGAAATGGTGCGCCTCGTAGGAGGTGTTCCCATTATGCTTCCTGCACCCGTGGAGCAGGACTTTAAGATTACCGCTAACCAACTCGAAGAGGCTATCAACGATAAGACAAAACTCATCATCTACTCATCGCCTTGCAATCCGACGGGCTCAGTCTACAGTCGCGAAGAGCTGGAAGCTTTTGCTCATGTGATTGAGAAAAAGGAAGAACTCTACGTCATCAGCGACGAGATTTACGAGCACATCAATTTCACGGGTCGCACGGCCAGCATTGCTTCGATTGGCAACATGATCGATCGCACCATCACCGTGAACGGAGTGTCGAAGGCATTCGCCATGACCGGCTGGCGCATTGGTTTCATTGGCGCACCGAAGTGGATTGCCGATGCTTGCAATAAGATGCAAGGACAAATTACCAGTGGAGCCAACAGCATAGCGCAGATGGCTACGAAGGCCGCTATGGAAGCTGATCCGGAGGTTATTCAGCCAATGATCGAAACCTTCCGCAAGCGCCGCGACTTAGTGTATGATTTGCTGAAGGAAATACCGGGCATCAAACTCAATAAGCCCGAAGGAGCATTCTACTTCTTCCCCGATGTGTCCTCGTATTTCGCTAAAAGTGATGGCGAGCACACGGTGAAGGATGCTACCGATTTATCCATGTATTTGTTGCGCACGCAACATGTGGCGCTGGTTACAGGAGACGCGTTTGGCGATGCCAATTGCATTCGCATCAGTTATGCAACCTCAGAAGATACTCTCAAGGAAGCCATTCGACGCATTGCAGCGGGGCTTGCTCAATTGAAATAACACACATGACCAAAAACGAAATCACTGACCTATTCTCCCGCTTCAACAATCTCACGGCACTTATCATCGGTGATGTGATGATTGA
>JBKCGW010000563.1:0-3629 GCA_046303175.1 Flavobacteriales bacterium | reverse complement strand
GCATTACAACTTCTATATCTTCAAGTGCTTGAAAAGACAAAAATGTAGGCGTTTGCGTAAGGAAACTATTATAATCAACCAAAAAATAATTTTCAAATTTTGATTCGTTGTCATTAAAATGGAAATTCCAAGTAAAGTCTTGTCCTTCGTGATTGATAAAGAAAGACCTTGCTTTGCCAGAAACTATAAACAAAATATTTTTACAGATACTTCCTTCTTGGAGAATCTTGTCGCCAGTCTTGAACTTTCTATAAGTCAACTCGTTTTCTAACAAATCACTATCGCTGTCAGAAAGTGAAACAAAATGTGATATGAAATTTACAAAAGGGTTCATTTTTATATTTAATTGTTTATGTCGATGGGTGTCTTGCAATGACCGCTAACTCATTTATATGCGCCACAAAATTCGTTTTTGTTTCGCTTATGCATACGAATATACAAGGTAAGGCGAAATAGGCAAGGGGAGGAGTTGCGGGTTATTTTCAAAGGTCGAAGCCTTCGATTGGACTGCGGATCGCCTGCAAATTCCGCGTACTCACATGCGTGTATATCTCCGTAGTTTTTGAACTCTTGTGACCCAGTAACTCCTGGATGTAACGCAAATCGGTGCCACCTTCCAACAAATGCGTGGCATAACTATGACGCAGCCAATGCAAGGTGGCCGGACGCTTTACTCCCGATATCCTCAAGGCCTTCTTAAAAACCAATTCTATACTTCGCTCGGAATAGGCCTCCCCAGGTTGCTGGCCTTCAAACAACCACTTACTCGGTCGATATTCTTTGTAATATCCTCTCAACATGTCAACAATCATTTCGGGCAGCGGTGCAATACGGTCCTTACGACCTTTTGCCTGACGTATAATCAACACGCCGCGCTTCGCATCGATATCTGTTGGCAATAGCTTCAACACCTCGCCCCGTCGTAAACCACAGGCGTAGATTAACGCCAACATCGCCACATGCTTGCGGTTTTTCAATGCTTTCAGCAACTGCTGTACTTCTTCCTTGCTCAAAACGTTGGGCAACAACTTCTCCTTTTTCGGTCGATGGACTAACTGTAAATCCATCCGCTTGTGCTCAAGCACCCCGTAAAATAGTTTGATGGCATTCACCGCTTGGTTCTGATACGATGACGATAATTTATTGGCAAGTATGTAATCGTTGTTGAACCGTATAACGTCCGTATCGGTTAGCTCTGTTGCATCGCGATCATTGTAAAATTTGAGAAAAACGCGCATGCAATCCGTGTAAACCTTCACGGTATTATCGCTATAACGCTTCGATCGCAACCACAAGGTAAACGAATGGATGCGCTGCATATGGAGATTACTTAACTGAACCTCGAGCTCAAGTTTAAAGGCCTTCCGATGCTCAGGCGTATCGGGCAATAGCCACGCGCGCAATTCACTATCCCAACGAGCACCTTCAAATGTTTTTATTCGGGATATCCAACGGGCGTCGCGAGGAATACGCACCGCTATCTTCCTTTCGTGTCGAACCCTCGTAAGGCTTGCCGACCAAACCGGAGTTTCTGCTACAGCCACTACTTTAACATGAGTATTTGTTCTACAATGACCTCTGATACATACCGACGGCTGCCGGAAGTGTCGTCGTAATGACGCGTTTTCAATTTGCCTTCGACATACACAAGACTTCCCTTGTGCAAGTACTTCTCAGCTAATTCCGATAATTTGCCCCATAATACCAATGCATGCCAATCGGTTTGCTTCTTCGGCGCTCCCGACTTATCGCGATACAATTCCGTGGTGGCCAGCGATACGTGCGATACACGCATACCTTCTCCCACCAACCGCACATCAGGATCCTGTCCAAGGTGCCCAATGAGTGATACTTTGTTGAGTCCTTTCATTTGCCGTTTTTAACGACAAACTTGAAACTCAATTCACAAGACTCCTATTCCACAGAGGAATATGTTATTGGAATTTTATTGCCCGAATACACATCACTCTTTTATAATTCGTCGTGTATACCCGGAACAGCGCAACATATACACTCCGGCCGGAAATGTCGCAAGCGATAGGGTAGTCGTCCCTTGGCGAAACGTACCCGAAAGCAACTCACGGCCGTTGGCATCAATCAGCGTATAGTGTGTTCCGATAATACCTTCAGTTATGCCCAATTGCACATCGCCCGAGGTGGGGTTGGGAAACACGGTGAAGTCAGTTTCGGCAATTCTTTGTATGGATAGCCCGCTGCCGAAGGTGAGCAAGCAAGTGTCGTTCACCAGTTGTTCGTCGCCATAAACGAATTGTACGGTGATGGGTAAACACACATCGTCACTCAAAGCTGTCACCGGATACCCTTGCGTGGTTTGTCCCATCTGTCCGAAGAAGAACATATTACCCGTAGAAACGGTATCGCCGTTGCAATCCCAAACTACCGGAATGAATGGGTAATTGATGAAGTTCATTTCGTTGCCTGTATATTGAATGTTGATGAGTGTATTGTTGACATCAATCGTATCGGGCTCGATACCCTGGATGGACAGTAAATCGCAGGGTTGAACTTGAGCGATGGTGCGAAGGTTCAACAGAAGTCCGAAAATAATGGCTGAAGTGTAGTGGATGGTTTTCATGGTCGGTGTGTTTTAGGTGTTACAAAAGGCAGGTAGTTTTCCCTCATTCAAGTCGTTATTTTATTTCGAATGGTTGCGCGAAAATGAATCAATTAGGTGCGATTTTCATGCTTGAAAATCGATTAAGACAAAATCCGCTGAGGGATTGGCAACTGTTCGGAAAATGGCTATACTTCCTCGGTATCCATTTCCTGCTTATCGCTCTGCGCATGCCTATGCGTTAATCGCACAACGTTCCAAACGCGGCAATAAAGTTGAGCAAATCGGCCACACTTACCGCGCCGTCGTTGTTCAAATCATATGGGCAGCAATCGCCCAAACAGCCGTATGCGGCATTGAACAGTTGGAGGTCGGTCACTCCCACAATTAAATCTTGATCGAAATCTTGCGGACATGAGCCGGTGCCTGATACAACAAAGGATTCCATCACGGTGCAGTTCTCATTATTCGATACAACGGCCGTATATGTTCCCGAGCTCAGTGTGAAGATACCCGTGGTGTTTTCGATGGATACTTCCGGAATGGAGTAACTGTAGGAGCTGTTGCCCGTGGCCGTGATTTCAACCTCAGACTGAGCGCCACAACCCAGTGCGCTTTGCGTGATGGTGATTTGAGGTGGTTGGGTGAAGCTAAGTGTGAGATTTACGATACTATCGCAGCCACCTTGGGTAATCAAGGTATACGAATAAACGCCGGGAGTATTGGTCGTTGTGCCATCGGGTAGGGTATAGGGTTCGCATGCATTCACGGCGAGATCAACAACCGTCTCATCTGAACCACTTTCATCGAGCACGTGAATCCACTGCGGAAGGGAGTAAAAAGGTTCTACCTCCGCTGGCAAAGCACTTATAGGGCCAATAGACGCTGCCGGATTGTTGGGGTTCTCGATGCTATAGAGTGTGCCACCAATGACATGATAGAGATTTCCATCGGGCCCCATTTGCGCAGCGCCATGTGCACCGCTCGCGCTTGTGAAGGGAATCAACGCACCTGATGCTGCTATGCTTGCGGGGTCACCGGAGCTGAGGTCTAA
>JBKCGW010000562.1:0-4312 GCA_046303175.1 Flavobacteriales bacterium | reverse complement strand
TGTGTTCCGAAGGGGCCGGTGATTTCAGCAATTGCACCAACAGCATCTTTGTTGCTGATAGTTCCTTCCAAATCGAAGCTGATCCAGTTGTTGTTGCCACCGTCGTTGATGAAAATGCGGTCCGGATTTGCATTGTCTGCGTCAATGTAACCATTTCCATAGCTAGCATACACATCGAGGTAACCGTCGTGGTTCAAATCGCCAATACCGAAGCTGTGCATTTCGTCGTTATTCATAAATGTATTCTGAATACGAGTAAAAGTGAAATCGCCATCATTGTGGTAATAGTCGTGGCTTCCACCTGCATGAATCAAATCAAGGAATCCGTCGTTGTCGAAATCATGAAACTTACCCTGCAGGAAGAAACCTGAATACTGCAAACCTGAACCTTCTGTGCGGTCAGTAAAGAAACCCGTACCATCGTTTTCATAGATTTCAAGGGTATTGCTGTGGGTTGTCAGGAAGCAATCGAAATCGCCATCGTTGTCAATATCAGCAAAGTCGCTGGTCCATGATTGCTCTAAGTTAACCAGTCCGCGCTCCTGAGCGTATGAAATGCCGGTTGCAGGGTTCGAATGGTCGAATGTTCCATCTCCGTTGTTGATGACTAGGATATTGGTTCGACGTGGGTCATATGGGTCATTAATGAACTGACGGCACTTAGCAATGAAGAGGTCAGTATCTCCATCGCGATCGAAATCGGTCCAAACTGAACCGTAGTTACCGCTGTTGTCATTGCCGCCCGGTGTTTCCGGATAAAACACCATGTCCATCATATTGGTTCCGTTGATGAAAGAGCCTGTGCCGGTGTTTTCCATGATTACGTTGTGGCCATCGTCGTGGCAAAGGAAACCATCCAAGAAGCCGTCGTTGTTTACGTCAGCCAGGTTGCAACCTTGCGTGAAGATGGAAGCCCAAGCATAATCAACCACCTCATAGTTGCCCGGACCATCGATGAGCACAATGTGCACATCATCGTAGCTTCCGCCGCACATAACGTCTTTGTGGCCATCGTTGTCCACATCACCGATGCACATGCCCCACTGTCCTTGACCGCTCACCGCACCCAAGTAACTTACCGAAAAACTTCCATCGGCTTGTTGATAGGCAATTGATAAATCGCGGCTGTTGTCGAGGATAACGATATCGTCCAAACCGTCATTGTTCATGTCGGTTACTCCGGTGCATCCACCTGAGTTGTAGGCCGAGGTAATCAGCGAGGTGTTCATTGTGAACGTTTGAGCTGAGCTCCACAAAGCCATTGAGAAAAAAAGCGAAAACGCGTAAATTTTTTTCATGGGTTAAAAAATCAAATATTGGTTTAAAAAAAATCCTTGGGATATAGTGGCGTCTAAAATACAACAGCGCACAATTATACCCTGCTGTATGAAACAAACTTTGCCACTAAAATCTTGGGTTTGTTTGTATCTCATCCGTAAAAATGCATTTCGGGGGTGAAATGTTCATGATTTACGGATTAAGTCTCCAGAGCACCCCGTTTTGGGTGGTGATGGAGTGAGTCTTGCCGTCTTTTTCGAGCTCATTCAATGCGGAAATGCACATTTCCAGCGATTGATTGGTGAGCATGTTCAATTCTCTTGCTGTCAGGCTGTTAAATGCTTTGAAGTAAGCTAATACATCTGCATGCAAAGAGTTAGGTTGTGCCTCAGGCGCCAGACGTTTGATACTTGCTTCAAACTCTTCGTAGCCGCGAACGCCATAGATGGTTAGTCGATTACCGGAAGAATCGAGGAAGAAGATGGTGGGAAATCCGCGAACGCCCATTTGTCGTGCTTTCAAAAGATCTTGCTCAAAAAGTTGACGGGCTTTTCCATTGGAATCCTGCTCAAGCTGTGTTGCATCAAGTCCGGCCCAGGTAGCGGCCTCTGCTAGAATCTCCTTGTGCGTTATGTTCTTCGCTTCTACAAATACCATTTCACGCAATCGTCTTAAGAATCGGATGGCCTTCTCTTGGTCTTGCATTTGAGCCGCTTTGAATGCGATAGAGGGTGGATACGAAGAAGATAGGGGATCCTTTAGCCAAACGTCGCCCACCATGGGCATACCTACGTGGTGACTCATTTCCTCCCAGTGGTGGTATACATCCGATGGTTTGCTGATTCCTCCACCGTTGAATCCTTCCCATGAAGGCAACAAGCCACCCATGCAGTATTCAATATCAATGTACTTTCCATACTCCATCTTCATACGTCGCAGTTGGGGCTCTATGCCCCAGCAGGCTGAACAAATAGGGTCGGTAAAGTATATGACCTTGATTGCTTTTTCTTTCGAGGATTCGCTATATGACTCGATATCGTTGCCTATTTCAGTTAACTCACATGCTCCTTGCTTGGGGTCACAGTGAAGAGGATTAGCGGTAGTTTCTTTTGGCATGGGTTGGTGCGCATGTTGGCAATTCGCAGTCCGAACGAGAACAAGTAACAGCGCGCCATGTGCAATGAGTAGTTTCAATGAACTATAGTTTTAATTGCCTGCTCGAACGACGCTAAAATAGAACATTGTACTCATAATACAGGAGGGAGTTAATCCAATTCAATCTATGTTTTCAACGAAGCTAACCTCTTTCAAAGCGGCCTCAGTTAATATCATCAATGAAACCTTGTATAATTTGTTGAAGTTCTTTTCCATCCCAAGGCTTGGTCATGAAATGAAAGAGATTGGTTTCAGATAAAATCGAGTTAACGGTGGACTCATCGGCCTGACCGGTGAGAAGTATTTTTTTGGAGTGGGGGTTCACAACATGTGCTCTTAGCAGGAAATCGGTTCCTGTTAGTCCGGGCATGAAATAATCCGATATAATGATTTCTACCGGCGACAATCCTTCTTGAGCAAGCTCCTTCATCAATTGCAGCCCTTCTTCACCGCTCGAGGCTCGCTCAATAATTACATGGTTGGGAATTATTTGCTCCAGTTGAATGCGCAGCACATCCAAAATGAGGGGATCATCATCTACAAGCAACAGAGTAATGGTGCGCCGATTTTCCATTATGAATTCTCCTCAAGAAATCCTTTGATTTGATTCATCAAATTCGACTCATCCCATGGCTTCATGATTACACGGTCGATGACATTTTCTTCCAGCATCTTTCCCGCCTTGGATGTGTCGAGCTGCCCACTTAAGACAATAACGCGCACGCCCGGGTTTTTTCCTTTGATGTAATTTACAAGAACATCTGCATTTTTTCCTGGCATGTACCAATCGCTCAGAAGCAGAATGAGTTCAATGTTTTCCTTCACCAAATCATCAATGACCGATATTGCCTCATCAACGTTTTGAGCGAACTCTAGCACATAATCATTCGTGAAGTTTCGTTCAAGCTGCATGCGCAGCGCGTTCAGGGCTTCCTGATCATCTTCAACGGTGAGTATTGCTTTATTGTCTCTTGTCATTACGCGGCAAGGTAATGACAAATTTGGTTAACAAAGCATCGCTTTCACAACGGATATTGCCCTTGTGTTTTTCAATTATACCCTGAACGATATTTAATCCAAGGCCTGTGCCTTCACCGCGCGACTTTGTTGTGAAGAAAGGATCGAAGATTCGCGCAATTATAGAAGCCGGAATTTGAGGGCCATTGTTCGACACCTCTATGATTTGATGATGCTCTGTTTCTTTATAGGAAAAATGGATTACACAGCGATTACCGGATGCGTGCAGCGCATTGTTGATGAGGTTTGTCCATACTTGCGTCATTTCCTCGGCAAGTCCAAACAGCGTAACATTCTCCGGGATATTAATTTCAACTTGTGACCCTTGTTTAATCTTATTCCAGAAAATGGTAATCACCGTTTCGATATTTTCATGCAAATTGAAATCGACCGGAATGGATGCCAGATTACCATGTGCAAATGTGTTGAGCGCACGCACCACTTTGCTGCCCTGGTCGGCAGAAAGCGTAGTTGTTTGAATTGACTTGAAAATCAAGGTCAGATTTAAAGCAAATTGAAGGATAAGTTCGGCACTATCGTTTCGCAGCGTTGTGGTTAACTGATCATTGAGTGTGTAGATGCCCATTTGGACAAAAGTGCGCGCATGCTTCTGTGCCAAACGAAGATCGATTCCCAATTCAGCGATGGAGGCGGTTAGTCCCTGAACAAGCTTTCTTTCTTCGGATGTGGACAGGTTTACAAAGTTTGCCGAGTTAAATAGTTCCATTGCAATAACTAAATCCGCCGGCGTAATGCGTGGAATAAGATCAATGAGTCCGCTGCTGAACAGCGCTTTCAAGTTTTCTCCCGATGCTTTTATTGCACCAAGCGGTGTATTGATTTCATGCGCAATACCCGCAAT
>JBKCGW010000561.1:0-1616 GCA_046303175.1 Flavobacteriales bacterium | reverse complement strand
TAGTCAAAAATTCTTTTTTTACCTTGTGCTTTTCAATGAATTCTAGCAATAGCTTAACCTCTTCCTCGCTCAGTTTGTGGTATAGCTCAAATAAATTATTGACCAGGCTATGACCCATTGCCTTCGACTCTTGAGCGACCGCCTTTATAGCTCCCAGTGGGGTATTAATTTCGTGTGCAATACCTGCCGATAGTTGTCCAAGCGCAGCCAACTTCTCCGATTGAATAAGCATTTGTTGTGCATCCTTCACCTTGGCATACGAGTTTGAGTTTTCCTTTACATAGAAAATTACCAGCACAAAAATCAAGGTGGATACTACCGCGATATTCATGGAGATAAGTCCAATAGAAAACGACATGTCGCATTCGAATGGAAACCAAACAGCGAAGGTGGAATCGTAGTAACCTGAAAAGACTGTAAGTGCAACATACGTTACCAGCCAAACGATAGAAGCACGCGTATTGGAGTAGCTAAGTGATGCCGCCAACGACAGCAACGCCCACAGCATTACACCGCCGGAGGCATAAAAACCACCCAAGTACCATTGAAACAGAAAGGGTAATAGGAGGCTTATTCCCGTTTGAAATCCTTGCGTAAAAGCAAACCATTTGAACCTACTAAAAAGAGCAATATTGATGGCCGATAAAACCACATAGCCAAATGGAACTAACGACTGCTCGACTCGATCAATCAGCAGACAAATGGTCCCCCACAAAATTCCTCCGAAGCTCATCAAGATGGACTCATACACTACGAACCGTTTCTTGTTGGCAAGCAAACTCTCGTCGGTTGGAAGAATTCCAATGGTATTGATACGTTGTATAATGCGCAGTGACATAGCGGTGCAAAATAGGGGTTATTTGTTTCTTGCCTCACGTTGAATGTCAGATGTTGAAAATTGAGTGTTACTAGGTTTTTGTATTAAATTGCCGCAGTGCCTTTATTACATTGTTTTGGGTAAACCCAACAAATCCTTCGTGAAGGCTCAATAATTTTAATCTATGGATCAATCTCGCGAAACTCTTTACAACCTCATTCGTCAAAAGGCCGTTTTAAAGCAAGACGTCTACCACAATACCCTTCATATTTTTTCGGATTTGAAAAGTGTACTTTCCGAGACCGTGAAGGATGTGGCTTCCAATTACGGTGCTTCGGATGAACGAGTTGATTTTCATTACCGCGATCGTGGCGATTTTCAAGCAGAAATAAAAATAGCCGGTGATGTGCTGGTTTTTTACATGCATACCAACGTGTTTCAACTCGATGGATCCAACGCTGTATGGAAGAGCGGATACGTTAAGGACAACCCCGATAATTCGTATGTTGGGATAATTAATATCTATAATTTCTTGGCTGATTCGTTCAAGTATCAGCGTGTATCGGATGTGGGGTATTTGATAGCTCGCATTTTCGTCAATAAGGAGAACCATTATTTCGTGCAGGGCAAGCGACAATTGGGTTTCTTGTACAACGATTTCATCAACAATCAACTCAATAAAGAGGAAATGCGCAAAGTTGTAGACAGCGCCATTCTATACACCCTCGATTTCGATTTGCTCGCTCCACCGTATGAAAATCTGCAGCAAGTAACCGTGGAGGAGATTCAAAGTGTTACT
>JBKCGW010000560.1:0-3534 GCA_046303175.1 Flavobacteriales bacterium | reverse complement strand
AGAAGGCTACACAATTGGGTGCAAAGGTTGTTACAGCTTCGGATAGCGACGGGTACGTTTACGACAAGGACGGTATCGATGCGGATAAACTTGCGTTCATCATGGAATTGAAAAACGTGAAGCGCGGACGTATCAAGGAATATGCGGATAAGTACAAGTGCGAATACGTAGCCGGTAAAACCCCATGGGGTGTGAAGTGTGATATCGCACTTCCTTGCGCTACGCAAAACGAATTGAATGGCGACGATGCGAAGGCGCTCATTGCTAATGGAGTAATGGCGGTTGCCGAAGGTGCCAACATGCCTTCAACACCGGAGGCAGTGGAAGCACTGTTGCATGGTAAGGTACTCTTTGCTCCGGGTAAGGCTTCGAATGCCGGTGGTGTTGCTACTTCCGGTTTGGAGATGTCGCAGAATTCGTTGCGTTTGTCATGGACCCGCGAAGAAGTGGATCAACGCCTTCACAACATCATGAAGAGTATTCATGAAGCTTGCGTGAAGTATGGTAAAGATGGTGATCACATCAACTATGTGAAGGGCGCCAACATTGCCGGCTTCGTGAAAGTGGCTGATGCTATGCTCGATCAGGGTATTGTATAAAACAATTCAATGGAAATTTGAAAAGGGCTGCATTTATGCGGCCCTTTTTCATTCCTACCTGTTTTGTGGTATTTCGATACGCGTGCTCCAATTACCTTGGTTAAGGTATGGTGAAGCCTGCGCCGCAGTATTCTATTTGCAGTCATGAACGCATTGCTGAGAAAGCCTCTATTGACTGCCCTGCTAGGGTTGCTTCCATTGCTTTCTGAAGCCGGCAGCTTCGATTCAGATACTATTCCTCCTATCGAAATCAGTGAAGTTGAAATCGTCACGCAGCGAACCATTCTTCCGGTACATCGCTTACCCAATGTGCACGGTGCAGTATTGTTGGCTGGAAAGAAGAATGAGGTTATCGAGTTGGCTAAATCGAATGCTGACTTAGCTTCTGTGAACCAGCGTCAATTATTTGCCCGCGTTCCCGGGCTCATGATTTGGGAGAGCGATGGTTCCGGAATTCAAATTGGAATTGCAGCTCGTGGCTTGAGTCCGAACCGTTCGTGGGAATTCAACAACCGACAAAACGGGTATGATAGTACGCCCGATGTATTCGGTTATCCGGAGGCCTACTACACACCTCCCATGGAAGCAGTTGAACGCATTGAGTTTATTCGAGGCGCTGCATCGCTTCAGTTTGGGCCACAATTCGGTGGTATGGTCAATTACGTTGTAAAGAACGGCTACGGAAATAAACCCTTTTTCTACGAAGGCCGCCAGTCGGCGGGTAGCTATGGACTGTTGTCTTCCTATAACGCCGTGGGTGGAACCAGCGGCAAGTGGAGTTATTACGCTTTCGCCCAACAGCGCAAAGGCAACGGATGGCGCGAGAATGCTGCTTTTGATGCCCGGTCTTTGTATGCGAGCGTAGAGTTCAGACCATCGGCAAAGGCAATGATTGGGATGAATATTACTCACTCCGAATACTTGAGCCAACAGCCCGGTGGACTCACGGATGAGCAATTCGAAGTCGACTGGCGAAGCAGTTCCCGTTCACGCAATTGGTTGCAAGTTCCATGGAATCTTGCCGCGATGTATACCAAGATCAGAACATCCAAGCAATCATTACTCGATGTGAAAGTATTTGGTGTTGTGGCCGACCGATCGAGTGTTGGTTTCTTGAAGGCTATCCAAGTTGCGGATACGGTAAATGCCGCTACGAACGATTACAACAACCGAAAACTCGATATCGATTCCTATCAAACATGGGGTGCCGAAGCGCGATGGTTGTTGGAGTATAACTTGTTTGGAAGTCAACACCAAGTAGTGATTGGCGCGCGTTATTCCAATGCGCATACCCATCGACGTACCGACGGTGCAGGATCAACCGGGGCGGAGTTCGATGAACAACTAGCATACGGTGAATTCGGAAAGAACTTGTTCTTTGATAATGTAAATGCTGCCGCCTTCGTGGAGAATAGCATTCATGTGGGAAGGCGTTTAACAATCACACCCGCCGTGCGGTTTGAAAACCTGTCGAGTAAAAGCCGCGGATATATATCGCTTGCAGATGGCGAATTTCAACCGCTCGAACAAAAACGAATGGTTGTGTTGGGTGGCCTATCTGCCCAATACGAATGGACTTCCGTGAATGCCTACGCGAATATTAGTCAGGCGTTTCGTCCGGTTACCCACAGCGATCTTACTCCTGCATCCACAACCGATATTGTAGATTCGGAACTGAAAGATGCATCGGGATACAATGCGGAAGGAGGCATTCGAGGAACCTACAGAAGCTGGTTGAATTTTGACGCCGGTCTTTTTTATCTGCTCTACGATAACCGCATTGGTACCGTGCTGCGCGATGGTGTGAACTTCAAAACAAACATCGGAACTAGTGTGAGCAAGGGAATTGAATTGTTTGTGGAATTTGACCCGGTGAAAATGATAAATCCGCAACCTCGCTTTGGCTCTGTGAGTGTATTTGCATCAGGAACGTTGATGGATGCGCGATACACGCGATGGGACAATCCTGCTATCGCCGATGATCCAACCAAATCCATCACAAACAAACACATTGAATATGCTCCCCAACAGATTATGAGAACAGGCTTCAATTACAAGGTGAAGGAACTTTCCATTGCAGCTCAATGGAGCTATGTAGGCGAGGTTTACACAGATGCCGCCAATACGTTAGAGCCAACCGCCAACGCGCAAGCAGGAATGTTGGAGGCCTATTCCTTGATGGATGCATCGGCCAAAATGGAGTTCACGAATCAAATCTTCATTCAGGCATCTGTCAATAACCTATTGAACACCGAATACGCAACTCGTCGCGCAGGGGGCTATCCCGGTCCCGGATTATTACCCGGAACAGGCAGAAGTTTCACCGTAACGATAGGACTCAATTTATAGTCGAATCTTTTTGCGGGTTTAAAGGCATTTAGGATATCTTTCCCCTATCTAAAATTGCTTGGCCATGCGACTCATCCTCTGTCTACTGTGTGCTTTACCAATCAGCCTGTCGGGACAGGTAGTTGAATTCTGGAATGAAAGTTTCGGTTCGGGATGTAACAGCGGACAGTTTGCAACAGATTATTTCTCGTTTACCAATGGTCAGTGGACCATCACTGAAATGGGCCCAAATGCGGATGTTGCAAATACATGGTTTGTTTCAGCCGAGGAAAACGGCAATGCAGCCGGACAATGTGGAACAGGTTGCGGCAGCGACCCGTCGCTGCATGTGGGGCCATTGAACTCCTTCTTAGGAACTGATATAGGTGCTGCCTATTTTGAAGGTCTGGATGGGTTTTGCGACATCTTGGGCTGCGGTGCTACCGACAAGCGAATTGAATCTGGGGTAATTGACTGCAGCATATTCATCAATAACACCCTTTCGTTTTTGTACATCGAAGGGGGCAATGAACTCGACAATGCGACGCTTTGGTATTACGATGGCAACACATGGGAACTATTGAGCGACCTTCCCAAAACAACCATT
>JBKCGW010000559.1:0-1738 GCA_046303175.1 Flavobacteriales bacterium | reverse complement strand
AATTTTGAATGCCGCCCTTGAACATAGGGCCGGGACCAAAACAAATTATCTTCTTGCGCGGCTCCGACATGATCATTTATCCTTGGTTTCGAACAGCCGCATCGTACACACGTCGCATACCTTCTTCAATCGAAATTTTGGCTTTCCACCCCAGGCGTTGCTCTACAAAAGACATATCGCAATAACGAGAATGCACACCCACGGGCTTATCGAGCAACGGCTTGATGGTTGGCTCATAGCCTGCAAACTTGCAGAATACGCGTATAATCTCGTTGAAAGAAGTAAGTCGACCCATTCCGATGTTAATAGCTGTGCCATCGTGGATATGATCCATGGCCAACAAGATGCAGTCTATCACATCCTGAATATGAACGAAATCGCGCCCTTGATTGCCACTTCCCCATACTTCAAAAGGATCTTCCTTTTTCGCTGCACGAGCTGCAATGGCAGGCACCGGATAGGATAAATCCTGATCTTCTCCGTATCCGCTGAACGGACGGATACACGTTACCTTCAAACCATAATGTGAAGCCGCAATCTTAGCTAGGTATTCTCCCGTGAGCTTGCTCCAACCATAGGTCATGTCGGGCTCGCCCATTTTCTTAAAGTCGATATCCGATTCCTTCAGTGCAATTGCACCATCAACAGTCTGCAAATCCACCGGATACGCCGCAGAAGAACTTGGATAAAGCATACGATCGGGCAAGTACCTGCATGCCCAGTAGAACATATGTGCATCAATGGCTAAATCGAGAGCAACCGCCATCGGATCTCCATCAATCTTGCTGCGACCGCCTACAATGGCTGCAAAGTGAAACACATCGTTGATTCGATGCACTTCGAAGTTATAACGCACGTTGAAATAATCAGTATCCGCAGCAAAACCGAGCATTACGTGAAGCACATCTGCCTGAATAAACAATAGACGATTGTCGAAGACAACGTATCCTTCTCCTTCCGCTGTTCGCGTTGCGCTGAGCCATGTGTCGGGGTGTGTACCCACCGAGAGGTCATCAATGAAAATGATTTGCGCATCCGTTGTCGACTGCAGACGCTTCACCATATTCCTTCCCACGAAGCCACAACCGCCGGTGATGAGATGTGTTTTGCGATTCATGAGGCAAATATAGTTACTGGGGAGTGGGGAGTGGGTACTGGGTACTGGAGACTGGGGACTAAGGACTGGAGACGCAGCACCCAGTACCTATTACCTATTACCTGATACCTATTACCTCCTAAGAAGTCTCCACACACCAGTACCTCGTAACCAGTACCCAGTCCCCAGTAGCCACTCCCCAGTCCCTATCTTTGCCTCATGCCCTTTTCCCTCATCGACACCCACACGCATCTCTACCTCGATGCTTTCAACGACGACCGCGAAGCCATGATTCGACGGGCGTTGGAAGCCGGAGTGAAACAACTGCTGCTGCCCAATATTGACCTTGAAAGCATTGCGGGCATGCATTTACTTTGCGACACCTACCCTACCGTGTGTTTCCCTATGATGGGGCTTCATCCATGCGATGTGAAAGATGGATTTGAAGAAGTACTCAGCGCTATGCGCGAAAAAATCTCAGAGCGCAGCTATGTAGCTGTTGGAGAAATAGGCATCGATTTGTATTGGGACAAGACCACACTGCCCATTCAAATACAAGCCTTCGAAACCCAGATAGAATGGGCAAAAGAGTTGGAACTCCCTATTGTCATTCACGCGCGCGATTCCTTCAACGAGATCTTT
>JBKCGW010000558.1:0-2132 GCA_046303175.1 Flavobacteriales bacterium | reverse complement strand
CCTGTGTTGTTGCAGGTAATCACCGTGTAAACACCGGGTGATAGGGTAATGCTTTCCGAGTTCTTACCATTGTTGGTCGATGCAAAGACGGTTCTTCCGGCTAAGTCGAGTACCTGAATTTGCTCTGTGCCTGCGGCATACGAAATGGTGAACATACCTTCTGCCGGGTTGGGGTATATCAGCATTGAATGTTGTGCTGATTCTTGCAACCCACTGACAATCGCATTGAAGGTGGCTGAAGTACTCAAGCATCCGTTGACAGCGGTAACCTGGTATGCGCCGGATTCCATGGCATCATACGTCTGGCTTGTAGCACCCGGAATGGCAGAGCCGTTCAGATACCACTGATAGCTCGCTTCAGCTTCCGGGTTGGAAACCGATAGGGTAGTGCCAGTTTGTTGAATGACCGGCTGCGTAGGTGGCGTTGTGCTCACATACACGTCACCGATGGTGAAGGTGGAATAGAAATCACCCACTTCGTAAACAAGTTTGATGGTATAGGTTCCCGGCGCATCGAACGTGTATTCTATGCTGCCATCACAACTAGGTAGCGCCACATCATTGCCGATCTCGTAACGGCAACCGGTTGTAGCGAGATTGATTTGTGAAGTGTTGCTGAGGACGAGTGTGCCGCAATTCTCGGTATAGGTCACATGGCCCATGATTTCACAAAGCAGACATTCGTCTTCTCTTGATTGGTCGGTGCAAGCCTGCACAAAGCTGTTGCCTGAAAGGAACACGCCGGAATCGAGCATATAATCACTCACGTCGGCAATGGCCAGTTTGATGTGGTATGCTTCTCCAATCTGCAGCCCTCCAATGGAGGCGTGAAGTGGCGTAGTGTAGGCATCATACTGGGCTAGAATTTGCCCTGTATTCACCACAAAATACTCTGAGTTCACGAAGGAGTTCACCGAGTTGATAGCTACAGGGTCGTTGGTGCCGGGTATGAGTGCAATGTTCACTGCTCCATTCCAGAATGGTCCGCTGATGCCGGGACCACTCACAAAAAAACCGAATACATCGTTGAAGGCACTTCCAACGAATTCTTCGTACTCGTCCGATCCGAATACATAGACAAAATCCATTGAATCGCCCGTAGCGATGAAATCAAACTCCAAAATGGCACCATCGTAACTCTGTCCTGCAACGAGAAGCGCAATGTCCGTATCGTTTTGAACTCCGTTGGTTACAGCGTTTGTTGTCGAGCCCATAAGATTATCGCCTTCTGCGCCGATAGCTTCTCCGGTTGATAGAATCAGGCCCGACTCAATTCCTAACCCCGAGCCATTGGAAACAAACGTTCCGACCCCGGCATTTAAAGTATTCGCAGCAACTCCATTGCAAGTCACATTGGAAATGAAAATACCGTTCGACAGAAAGATATCCTCAATAGCTTCTTGTGGAGTCAGTGTAGTGTCGACATCTAACTGAGCGGATGCGTTCAAGAAGAACAAACTGAGAAACGGTATAAGGATTTTTTTCATGGTCTTGGATAATGAATCAGAGTTTCAATATTAGTGAATTATTCCGAATATTCTTTGAAGGGGTAATGTCTAAGGTGGTAAGGGGTAAAGGATAAGGTGGGCCTTACTTTATACCTTACCCCTTACCCCTTAACCCTTGTACAATCTTACCTATATGAAGTAGCAGAATTCCGACCCCACACTTCTCCCAAACAAAAAGCGCCGCCTGGTTAAGGGAGCGACGCTTTTCTAAATTAAGAGTAATAAAAGTCAGGGTAGCCCATGGGGACGCTACCCGATTAGTTATTGGTCTTCTTGTTGGGATCTGTTTCTTCGGTTGGTGTTTCATCGATTCCCAAATCGAACGTGATAGGCATGATGTAATTCGAGTCTACAGGTATACCGCTTTTCGCAGCTGGAACCCATGTTGGGAGCGATGATACAAATCGCAGCGCTTCTTCATCGAGCAGAGCATGCACGCCATCGGTGATTTGCGGCTGGCTTACTTCTCCTGTAGCATCAATGGTGAATGTCACGTAAACGGTTCCTTGTATTTTATCTTTCTTGGCTTGCTCGGGGTACATCAGTGAGTCGGTTACCAGAGCTTGAAGGGCAGCCATGCCTCCGGGGAATTTAGCGGGCTGCGAACTGCGGTTGGTTTTTACG
>JBKCGW010000557.1:0-2211 GCA_046303175.1 Flavobacteriales bacterium | reverse complement strand
GAGACCTATTCTCGTTATTTTGAATTGACCTGATACCATTCATTTATGAAGTCGTTGCGCATTGTATTTATGGGAACTCCCGAGTTTGCGGCTACTTCGCTGCGCGCTCTGTGCGCTAGTCGTCACGAGGTGGTGGGTGTGGTTACTGTGGCCGATAAACCGGCAGGAAGAGGTTTGCAAATGCAAAGCAGTCCGGTTAAGACTCTCGCCCTCGAACATGGACTGAAGGTTTTGCAACCACTCAAATTAAAAGATCCCGAGTTCATTGAAGAACTGCGATCGCTCCATGCAGATTTGTTTGTGGTGGTGGCATTTCGCATGTTGCCTGAAGTAGTATGGTCCATGCCGCCCATGGGTTCTGTCAATCTGCACGGTTCGTTGCTGCCGAAATACAGAGGCGCAGCTCCAATCAATCGGGCCATTATGAACGGTGAAACGGAGACTGGTGTAACCATCTTTTTTCTGCAACATGAAATCGATACAGGTCGCGTAATTGTGCGCGAGAACCTGCCAATTGGTCCCGACACTACAGCAGGTGAATTGCACGATGCGATGATGGAGCTCGGTGCTGGGGTATTGGTGCATGCCATCGATGCGATAGCTGATGGTCGCGCTGAAGCGGTAGATCAAGAGCGTCTCTTACCTCCCGGCGAAGAAGTTCCCTCAGCACCGAAAATTTTCAAGGAAGATTGCAAGGTTGATTGGTCTTGGAATGCGCAGCGAGTGCATAATCATATCCGAGGACTATCGCCGTATCCCGCAGCTTGGACCGAGCTGGAAGGAAAGATGTTCAAGATTTTCAGAGGCAGGCCCATCGAAGGCAAGCAGATAGAAAAAGCGTTTGAAACAGATGGTAAGACGTATCTCAATTTTCGCTGCGCAGATGGTGTCTACAGTGCACTCACTATCCAACCCGAAGGAAAAAAGCGCATGGAAATCGAAGAGTTCCTGCGCGGCTGGCGACCAAATGCACTCTGAGGATTGTAGGATTATAGGATTGTAGGATTGTAGGATTGTAGGATAATAGGGAAAGCAACAATGACTCAAAGTTCTTCTCCCCAGTACTTAGTACTTAGTACTTAGTACCTAGTACCTAGTACTCAGTCCCCAGTCCCCAGTCTCCACTCCCTATTTCCCGCTCATCGTCACCACATATTGCAAAATCAACTCTTCCGTTGCTTTGTCGATGCGTGCCTTGGGCGCCATACGTTTCACATGCTTGCCCCATTGCTCTTCGTTGTAGGCGGTAGGACTTTTCAATCCATGGCATTTTGAGCAATTTTCTTCATACATCGTTTTGCCTTGTTGCAGCGTCGCAAGCGATGCTCCCGGATATTTCGAGGCCGCTCGTGCTCCATCCGCTTCTGTCATGGATACCACCGTTTTTTTGCTTGCGCACGATGCAATGAATGCAAGACTGATAGAAAGAATGAGAAGCTTTTTCATGGTTTATTGTTTTGGGGCTGCGGGCAACTGAAACGTAAAGCGTGTGCCGTTACCCGGCGTGGATTCAATTTGAAGTTTTGCTTTGTGCTTAGCTAAAAACTCGGTGACGAGCACCATGCCGAAGCCGCGCCCTTTTTCTCGGTTGGTTCCGCGGGTAGTGAATTGCACGCCTTTGACGATGTTATCGATTTGCTCTTGGGTCATACCCACGCCGGAGTCTTGTATACTGAATTCGATGTGCTCGTTGAGATCAATCGCACTGATGGTGATGACTCCTTGAACCGGTGTGAATTTGATGGCATTGCCCAGCAAGTTTCGAAATACGCTGTCAATCATATTGATGTCGACTAACAGCTTTAACTTGACGGGAATGCTGAGTTTTACATAAATATTCTTCGCAGCCAACGCAGAATCGCTGTTGGAAAGCAACTGGCTCAGCATGCGATCTACTTCATAGACTTCCGGGTTGAGGTTGAGCTCGTCTTGCTGCGTTCGGGTCCATTGCAACATGTTATCGAGTGTCGCCAATGTTTTCTCGGCATCGAGCTTCAAATTGCTGAGCAAGTTAGCTTTGTCTTCCTCGCTCATACTCACTTGTTCAATCACATCGACGACGCCAATCGTTTTGCCGATATCACCGCGTATATCGTGCGACATCATGGAAAGTAGTTTGTCGCGCGTGCGGACACTTCCCAGCATGATTTTATTCTGACGCGCAATTTCATCACGGCTTTCTTTGAGTGCTCTCTGGTTGATGTCGTTCAG
>JBKCGW010000556.1:0-6404 GCA_046303175.1 Flavobacteriales bacterium | reverse complement strand
CACTTCAATTCTGAATACATGAACATTGCATTGATTGGCTACGGCAAAATGGGTAAGGAAATCGAGCAGATTTTGCTAAAGCGAGGACATACCGTGAGCTTGCGATCAACGCGCAGTGCGCCATTCAAGGCAGCAGACCTTGCCGGCTCGGACGTGGCCATCGAATTCACCGAACCTAGCGCTGCGGTAGATAACATCCTGAAGTGCTTCGAAGCAGGCGTGCCGGTTGTCGTAGGTACCACAGGCTGGTACACGCGCATGCCCGAGGTGAAAGAAGCGTGCGAAAAAACCAACGGAGCCCTTCTGGCCGCCTCCAACTTGTCCATTGGCGTGAACCTCGTGTTCGAATTCAACCGCCAGCTTGCCGCCATCATGCGCTCTTTTGAGGAATACTCGCCATCGATGGAAGAGATTCATCACCTCGCCAAGCGCGATGCCCCCAGCGGAACAGCCATCACCCTGGCCGAGGGTGTTTTGGAGAATTACCCGGAACGCAGCGAATGGATCAACGAGGCTACAGACAATCCCCATCAGCTTGGAATTGTTTCGCGTCGCGAAGGCGAAGTGCCCGGCACCCATATCGTACGCTACACTTCAGAAGTCGATGAAATTCAACTGGTGCACCAAGCATTCAACCGCAAAGGCTTTGCCCTAGGCGCCGTAAAGGCTGCTGAGTTTATGCTGGGGAAGAGAGGGGTGTTTGGGATGGGGGACTTATTGAGGACGGGATACTGAGGACTAGAGACACTTCTTGACTCGCAGTGCATACCTTTAAACTTTCAACCCTGCTCTTATCGAAACAAATTCACAACACCCTCATACTCGAGCATTTCTGCTGACTCATCAGGCTTGATTCGCAAAATCCAATAGTAGACGCCATCCGCGGCGAAGTGATTACTTTCCCTGACATTGCCGGTCCAAGGCTGAGTCGGATTGGTCGTCTCAAAAACCACGTCACCCCAACGACTGAAAATGGTTAGGCTGTAGCTTTCAACATCAAAACCATCACCTTGCGGCACAAAGATATCATTCACATTATCGCTGTTCGGGCTAAAGGCATTAGGGACATACACTGAAAACGGTGGTCGAACAAGCACTGTAAAACTCTGAGAATCGGTGCACCCATTGATGGAATCGGTTCCGAAAACCTGCACTTGATAAGATCCCGGTAATTCAAACACGTGATCCGGTGCGAATTCCGTGGAAATAACACCGTCGCCAAAGTTCCAGATGAACTCCTGCAGATTAAACGAGTTGTTTTCAAAATTAACGCTGAGCGGCGGCCTGCCAACCACAGGAAAAGCATCGATGACTAATGCTGCAGGAGATAATTGTTCAACCACTGCTGTGGTTGAGGCCGAGCATCCATTTGCATCAGTCAGTTCCACAACATATGTGCCCGCCACGACATCTTCAATCACAAGTTCACTTTCCAATTGTCCGTCCAAGGCTGCTTCAAACGGCGCTGTTCCAATCGATCCGGGAACTACCGTGACAGTTCCGAGAGTTTCACAAAGCATAGGCTCTACCAACACTTGAAAATCCGGCGTGTAATTTTCAATCGTTAAGGTAATGAGTGTATCGCCAACACATTGATTGGCATCGACTATTTCAATTTCATATACTCCGGCAGACAAGTCATCGATAAGCAAATCTGGTTCAGGATTTCCGTCAATATAATAATTGTAGGGAGCAAGCCCCGCAGACGCGATGACCTCAAGGCTTCCCAAAGAAGAACAAATTGGATTGACACGATCAACCGTAAATGGCAATTCAAAAACTGACACGGTTATACTTTCTTGAACCGTGCATCCTGAGTTGAAAATGATGTCGACGTCATAGGTGGTTGTGGTCATTGGAGAAGCCAACGGATTTGCAATTGAAGTAGAACTCAGATTCTGAGCTAGCGTCCAAACATAGCTGGCTCCCCCCTCAATTTGCAGCTGCGCCTCAGTCCCCTTGCAGATTGCCGTATCCGGAGAGATCGTATAATTCGTAGGGGAAAAGGTCAACACTGTTGTGATAACACTATCACAACTGAACGAACTTTGCACGATAGATTCGTAAGTTCCGGGTTGGTTGACTACATTTCCATCCGGAAGCGCCAGAAAATCACCGAAGCAAATGGAAGTATCCTGCTGCACTGCATAAATAGGATGCACCTCAACAAGAAGTGTGTCGTAATCACTTTCACAAGATAAGGCGCTTACCATCACAATATATTCTCCACTCATAGCGGGTACAGCTGTGCTGATGGTGGGCGACTGTTCCGATGAAGAGAAGCCGGCAGGGCCGCTCCATGCATACATTCCTCCGTTTATGGAATTGCACGAAAGTGCTATGCTTTCTCCTTGACAAACCTCATCATCGGCCACTTCGGCTTGTGCCTCCAAGTTGGAGAAATTACTGAAATACCCGAAACGACATCCACTGGAAAATGAACCATGGATAAAGCCCATGTGAAAGTAGCCGCTTGTATTAGAAATCAGCGAAGCTGCCTCAAGTGGCGTTTGCGCGAGATTAAATGTAACTTGAGCAAACAGCCAATTACCTTCTGTTCCAGGAACCGGACTGAACATGGCGGCGGTAATGACTCCGGCATTGCCATTAAAGAGAAAATCACCTTCACTACCACTGTGAACCAAAAGATTTGCACTAAGCGATTCGGTGGTAGAACGGGTAAAACTGATTTCACCTGAACCTGTGCAAACAATTGGTGGTATGACATCCAAACCAACTTCACACCCGTAACCGCTGGCTTGAAGCACTGATACAGGTGCAGATGATTCAATGTAAGCGGAGGGCCCTCCGATATAAGTAGCGAAGCTTTCTCCCGCATTTAGTGTAACGAGGGAAACGCCGTTAAAGAAAACATCCGTATTATCCTCAACTGCCATGATAAAAAGTTGATCACCCTGGTTGTTGAGAAAACCATTAATGGCGATGTACTCCGTCCCTAAAATTTCAACAGGTACAATTTGATCGCCTCCTAAATCGGCGCAAGAACCATACATGCTTCCCGTAAGCAAATCATCTTTGTAGGTGATGGCTATGTCTTTATCACTCACAACGCGCGAGCCCATGAGGTGATTGGCTCCCAAGCCGCTTGTGGCCACTGCGGAGTAGGTTTGTCCCTGATTCAATGCAATGGTATAGGTAGAATTGGCCGGGTGTCCAACAATGGCAGCGGAAGGTGTAATCTCTACAAGCGTATTGTCTTCAGTGGCTACAATATCAAAGGAGGAAAACGGCGTTGGAAAATAACCGCTATTGTTATCCATCGTGCTCTGCATGGGAATATAAAAATCCTGACCAAGAGCATTGGATCCTTTCAGCACGAATATCTCGGGATTACACTGGCACTGGCTACTGACTACCTCATAATAGACCGTAATCTGTGCCGTTGACTGAATAAACAAACCACGATTGAGGACAACATCTGGCTGGGCGTTCTCAATATTGCCAAGCCATGCGCTGAGATCCAATGACTGGGTACTATTCGCTGCTACGCTAACAAACTGATCAGGCATTCCGCCTCCGGCAGGCTGAACAACAGTCACATCAGCGGGCTGATCATACGTGGTAATCCTTAAGACTATCGGGACATCAAAATTCACAGTATGCGCCGACACTTCCGGCGCAGCAAACCAAAAGGCCACATCTGTTTGGGACCATACAATATTGGTCAATAACAATAGGCATATCAGGAATTTAGTTTTCACTTATGATATTAAATCACACAAATATCGCTGAAAAATGGTTGTGTCGTAATTTGACATTTTTCACTGCAGCATTCGAAACGGTTTGCAAACTTGCCAATGATTGCCAACAGGTTCGCTAATACCGCACATCGTGTAAATTTGAGCCGTATTAACATATTCCTATGATTGCTTGGATTCTTCTTACCGCCCTCGTGCTTGTTTACAGCATCTCTCTTCCGCCGCTGCTAAAGCGAGCCGGATTGAACAGTGCAATTGGCTACATACCGCTGGTCAATTTTATTCCGATGCTCAAAATGCTGAAGCGTCCGTGGTATTGGTTTTTCGTGATTTTGTGTCCGGGTATCAACCTTATGATGATTGCCGTTCTCAACGTAGAAACCGGAATCGCCTTCGGAAAGCGCAGCACCAAGGACCAATGGATGTTTGGTTTGTTGCCATGGTGGGCATTTTTTCAACTCGCATTTAAAGAAAAAGAACTCCCCTATTTGGGCCCACGCGATTGGACCGGAAAGAAAAAGACCATGGTGCGCGAATGGAGCGAAGCCCTGCTCTTTGCTGTAATCGCAGCATCGGCTATTCGCACATTTTTCTTTGAGGCTTTTACCATTCCAACACCTTCGATGGAAAAATCGATGTTGGTAGGCGATTACTTATTTGTAAGCAAAATGAGCTACGGTCCGAAGGTGCCTCAAACGCCGCTTTCCGTTCCGTTTTTGCACAACGCATTGCCCGGCGGAATGACCAATAGCTATACCGAGGCCATGAGCCTGCCCTACTTCCGCTTGCCCGGCTTCGGTAGTGTGGAACGCCTCGACCCGGTGGTATTTAACTTCCCTCATGGCGACACTATCATGGTCGATCCATTTTATGCAGGGCATGATTACTACAGCTACTTGCGCAAGGAAGCAATTGTGCTGGCTAACGGGTATGATAAGTATGCCCAGAATCCCGAGCGATACGAGCACATGGCTCGCAACAACTTTGCGATTAAAAAGGTTTGTCAGGTGTGTGGTTTTGAAAGAAGCCAACGCAACCCCAAGCCATTGGCCATTGGTGGCATTCGTTACCGTCCGATGGACAAACGAGAAAACTATGTAAAGCGATGCGTTGGTTTGCCGGGCGACGAGCTCAGCATCATCAACCGACAAGTGCACATCAACGGACAACCCCAGCAAGATCCGGAAGGTGTGATGCAGAGCTATCGTTTTACCGTGAAGAGTCCTGCGGCTCTGAAGAAGATCTATGCTGAATTCAAGGTGAACATCAACGACCGCAACTCCGTGCCCGGTGGAGCGGAACCGGTTTATCAATCGTCATTTACCGCTTCTGATTATGAGAAGCTAAAAGGCAATTCGGATGTATTGAGCATCGAGGTGAACAACGACACTCTTCCGGAATCCTTCGACCCGCAGGCGTTGTTCCCCAACTCACCGCTTGAGCCATTCAATAAGTGGACACGCGATAACTTTGGCCCTATCCACATTCCTGCAAAAGGAGAAACCGTGGCTCTCACACCTGAGAACATTGCACTTTATCGCCGCGTCATCCAAAATTACGAGAACAACACCTTGCAAATTCAAGATGGTAAGGCCATCATCAATGGATCTGCCGCCGAGAGTTATACCTTCAAACAGAACTATTACTGGATGATGGGAGACAACCGCCACCAGAGCGCCGATTCGCGCTATTGGGGTTTTGTGCCTGAAGATCACATAGTGGGTAAACCGGTATTTACGTGGATGTCGAAAGAAGACCCCAATTACCAGGAAACCGGTGAGTTGAGGTGGAAGCGTATGTTCCGCTTTGTGGACTAGAGATACCGGTTGAACGTTGTAGGTTGAAGGTTGAGGTTTCCGCTACATTTAACGTCCCGAAATCCTATTTTCCTTTTATCACAAACCCACATCAATAACCAGCCGTGAAAAAAATTCTTGTCACACTACTCGTAATCGTGGTTACCGCAGCCATTGGAATATACCTTTGGTTGAAGTCGTCGGTTCCTACTTATGAAGGCACATTGCAGTTGACCGGACTTCAAAGCTCGGTTGCTGTCCACTTCGACGATTTCGGGGTGCCGCACATCGAAGCGGAAAACAACCACGACCTCTTTATGGCATTCGGCTACGTTCATGCTCAAGAACGATTGTTTCAAATGGAAATGATGCGACGGGCCGGAAGCGGAACGTTGGCAGAAATTATCGGACAGCCGATGATTAAGGTCGATCGGACGTTTCTGTCACTGGGTATGAAAGAATACGCAGAAGCATCGGCAGCCCGCCTTCAACAGCAGAAAGATACTCCCATGTTTGCAGCGCTGCAGGCCTACCTCGACGGAGTGAACTATTATATTGAACACGGCCCTACTCCACCCGAATTCAGCATTATTGGTATTCCTAAGCACACCTTCGAACCTGTAGACCTCTATTATATTACCGGTGCCATGGCCTTCAATTTTGGTATGGCACAGAAAACAGAACCCGTTATTGATTACATCTTCAAGCACTTCAGCGAGGAACACCTCGAGCAAATGGGTTTGTATCATAGGAATGAGTCGGCGATACCTACAACACCGCACGACTCAACTTATATCCAATCGCTGTTGGGCCTGGCCGATGCGTTTCAATCTACCGAGAGCATCATGCCTTTTGCTACGCTCAACGGCAGCAATGCATGGGCTGTGAG
>JBKCGW010000555.1:0-1258 GCA_046303175.1 Flavobacteriales bacterium | reverse complement strand
CCGAATTGGCGATAGGTAAACTCGGTGTGATTTTTATTTTGATCCATACCTATTCAATTAGATGTTGGCAATGCGTATCTCTTGTCCGTCTACCAGCTTGCGTGCGCCTTTGCTGATGATGCTTTCTCCACCCATCAATCCTGAGAGAATTTCAGTGTGTCCTTCGTAGCTCTTGCCGGTTGTTACAATTACTTTCTTCGCTTTCATGTTGTCGTTGATGAAAACGAACGAGCGCTCTTCAGCATCTTTCATGATGAGTGAAGAAGGAAGTACCACCGTGCTGTCTGCAGCGTAATCTGCGAAGCGAACACTGCCAACCAGGTTTGGTTTCAAATTCGCATTTCCTGACGGCAAATCCATGCGCACTTCAAACGTGCGGTTGGCGGTTTTAATGGTGTTACCAATCAACGAAATTTTCGTTGAGATGGTGTCGAGGTTAGGAATGATTACTTCAGCTTGTTGCCCTGATTGAATGATGCCGATATAGCTCTCGCTGATGTCGGCGAGCATGTAGTTGCTGCCGGGGTTGATGATGGTCATCACAGGGATGGGCGTGCCTAAAGCTGCCGCTTCACCTTCTTTCGAATAGATTTTGTCTACTGTGCCGCTGATGGGCGCAGTAATAGTGTACTGAGCTATTTGCTCACGCAATTGCTTGAGCTGTTCTTCGAAATTTTCCTTGGCACGACGCGCTTGAAGCACCTGCATTTCGCTGCCTATTTTCTGGTCCCACAGTTTTTTGAGGCGGTTGTAGTTTTCTGTTTCAACAGCCAGATTCACTTCCAGTTGACCCAACATCTGACGTGTTACCGCATCGTCGATTTGTGCTAGCTTTTGTCCGGCTGCTACACGATCTCCTTCGCGCACATAGATTTTACGAATGATACCCTGTCCCATCGGGTTAGGGTAGATGTTCGCTTGCGCATCGGTGGTAACATAACCTTGAACCTCGAAGTACGATTTAAAGTCCTGACGCATCACAGGCATCACCGCAACTGCAGGAGCCTTGATGCCCGTATCGAGCAGTGCAATTTGTTCTTCGATGGTCGCGAGTTCTTTCGCTAAATCTGCTTGCACATTCTTGAGTGAGTCGCGCTTAGCAATGAGCGCGTCGAGCTGCGCGTTGCCTGTTCCGTTTGAGCCGCAAGCCGCGAGAATTGAGGCGGCTACAAGGGCGAGAAAAAAGTACTTCATATGGATGGATTGTGTGTTGTTGGTCGACATGGATTATTTGTTGAGCACTTTGTTGAGTTTCGTC
>JBKCGW010000554.1:0-4070 GCA_046303175.1 Flavobacteriales bacterium | reverse complement strand
AGTAATCTACATCTTACGAATCAGTAACGACATCCAAAACAAGCTCATAGCCCAAACCGCCAAACTCGATGAGCGCAATTCTCAGATGGTTTCGGCCCTCTACACGCGCGACAAAATGATGTCGATGCTCTCGCACGACTTACGATCGCCCATAGCTTCTATCCATGCCGGCATGGAACTATTCGAAACGGGAACAGTAGACCCGGAAATGCAAGCCAGGCTATATACTCAAATGAAAAGTCGCACGGGGCAAACGCTCGCCCTCATGGATAAACTGCTACTCTGGTCGCGCACCCAAACTAAATCCATCACCTACCGAGAGGAGCCGGTGAGCCTGGCGCAAATAGAGCAATTTGTAAAGTCGTCCAGTTACCTGTTCTCCAATGAGAAACTGATCAACTTTAACTACCGTTTCGAAGTTCCGGCAGGTGCTCTGGCAAAAGGAGACCGCGACATGATCGAGGCCATCTTCCGAAACCTGATTTCCAATGCTATCAAGTTTACCCAACCGGGAGGAAACGTTACGATTGCCGCATCGGAAAACAAGGATAGATGGTTGTTTAGTGTTTCTGACAATGGCAAGGGAATATCGCAAGAAGACCTAGAAAAAATAACGAGTGGAATAGCCTTCACAACGTCGGGTACGGCCAGGGAAAAGGGGCACGGACTCGGAATGCAATTGGTTCAGGATTTTGTTCGAAAGCACAACTCTGCATTGAAAATCGAATCGGGCTTGAACGAGGGAACAACCTTTTCGTTCGAACTCATGAAAGCCTAATTCTGAATCCTCTATACGAGTTTACTTTCTTCGATAGGAAAGCAATTTAGCCCAGCGTAAGGATGGCTTTTCGATGATTCGATAGAACCCAAAAGCGACCAAAATAGCCACCAGCTGAATGCAAACAAACACGGTGGCATTGCCCCAAGCCGTCCCCAATATACCTCCCATCACGAAACAAAGGGCGCTGATAACAGGCCAGTGCATGAGGTAAATAGAGTAGGATACCTCGCCGATTTTTCCCAGCCATTTCCAGCCGCTTCGCGAAAAACGAATAAGTAAGGTGGTCGATAGGGCTGTCATTACGATTCGGAAGCCTAAAGCATGCAACACGCCGGTCAAGTAGGCACACGTTCCGGCACAAACGGCAATGGCTATCCAAAATTCCGCCTCAGAGATGCGTCCCTTGTATTTCATAAATAGGTAATACCCCATCAAAAAAACAGGCAGATGAAAGGGGAGGTTTGACTTGGCTGCGTTTCCTTCCATTCCTATCGACAGAAAAGAAGAGGCTAGTAAAATGGCAACCACCAGACATCTGATGAATCGATTCGAAGATGTCAAAAAGGGAAATGCGAGTGCTATGTAGATGTAATACTGCATCTCCACGAAAAGTGTCCAGTAAATGCCATTAACCCAAGGCAAATCAAAAAAAGGCGCTGTTAACGTTGCACTGGCAGCCAGCAATTGCCAACCGTTATAGGTCTCATTGTTGAGCATAGTCCAGGAAGTAATGGCCACAACGCAAGCCGATACTACCATGGGTGGTTGCAGTCGCAAAAGACGTTTCCCCATGAATACAAAAAAGTCTGAAATGCGATAGCCTACTTTATCCATCGACCAAGGCATGACCATACCGCTAATCACAAAAAAGACATACACACCTTCTTGCCCGAAATCGAGAACATTTGCTACACCGGGGAAAAAGGGAGCCAACAGAAATGCGCTGTGAAACAGACATACCATCATGGCGGCAACCGCCCTTAGACTATCGAGAATGGCAAGTGAATCGCTTTTTACGTTGGCTGTTTGCTGCACGACGGTTGGGTTCAATTATTAAACGCCAACAAGGTCATCCAGGCATCTGCTATTTTCTTCTCGCCGATAAGCGTTTGCGCTTTGCGATGCAATTGTTGCTCGAGCTCTGCAGCGTTGCCTTCAAACTCCAAAAAGAGGTCGGCCAGCTCTGTGAGCTTGTATTCGTTCACCTCGGTTTCGTTGGGAAGGCTTTCCACTCCGGCAAGCTGTGCCAGCTCATTGCCGGTGAGCACACCGGATGTGCGAACATCGGCAGGCAAACCATCGAATCCGATTCCGATTTGAGTCGTAGGCTGCGGCAATTGAAACAAGCCTTGGTTGGCACGTGTATAATAATGACCGCCCATGCGTGCTACCTGATCGATTTTTATTGGAGAGATACGTCCATCTTCATCGAGAATGTCATCAGCTACGTGAATACGAACAACCTCACAAATGACCAGATTACCGGCACCGCCTTGAGTGCCTAGAGCAACCACATCGTTGATCTTGCATTCAAACTGCACCGGTGCTTCTTTCACTCGGAAGGGTTTCACGACCTCTGATGTGATGGGCGTAAGTCCGGCTTTTTCAAACTCGCTAACGCCTTCCGGATACTCGGTGCTAGTCAGCGACATCTGCTCAACCATAGCGTAGTTGACTATGTTGATGACGCATTCGCGCGTTACCAATGCATTTTCCAAGGTGTGCTTGGTCGTGTTGTCGCGACCGCGGCGTGCAGGTGAGAAAATGAGTATCGGTGGATTAGAGCTGAATACGTTGAAAAAACTGTAGGGGGCAAGGTTGGCGCGACCTTGGTCATCGATTGTGCTGGCAAAAGCTATCGGACGTGGACCGATAGCGCCGAGCAGGTATTGGTGGAGCTTGGGCTGTGGAAGTTCTTTGGGGTCGAGAGAGAGCATGCTGTTACTTCTTATTCATTTCGTTTACCGAATCCATGACCTTGGCTTTCAAGTCCTCCTTGAACGCCTTGATTTTTTGCAATACCTCGGGTGTATGGCAACCCACGATTTGTGCGGCGAGTATGCCTGCATTGCGCGCGCCATTCAAAGCCACCGTTGCTACGGGAACCCCTGCTGGCATTTGAAGTATGGAAAGAACGCTGTCCCAGCCATCGATGGAGTTCGACGATTTTACCGGAACACCAATAACAGGCAGGGGAGTAAGCGATGCCGTCATACCAGGCAAATGCGCTGCTCCACCGGCACCGGCAATAATCACCTTGATACCGCGGGCTTCAGCGGTGGTGGCATATTCGAACATACGCTCGGGGGTGCGGTGCGCGCTCACGATTGTAATTTCGAATGGAACACCAAGCGATTGAAGGGCTTCAGCCGCTTCGTTCATGATTGGCAGATCGCTTTTGCTGCCCATGATGATACCTACCATGTGAAAAGGGTTTGGGCCGCAAAAATAGGGAATAGGCGTCGAGTACTGGGGACTAGGGACTGAGTACTGGGTACTGATTACAGAATACTGAGTGTTTAGTACTGCAACCGATTGCACTGCGCCATCCTATTGTAATATCTAACCCCTAAAGCATAATAACCAATAACTAGTCCCCAGTCCTCAGTACCTCGTACCTGGCCCCTGATAAAAACTTTTCTTTGAATTCTCAATTTTAGTCGTACACTTGCAGTGCCCATTCGAGGCAAATTCTCACGGAAATCGTTTCCCAACTTTTTAAGAAACTCTTTTTATTCGATAACGAATTTCATTTTACATGTATAACCTCTTGCAATTAAACAGCATGAAGGTGGCCGAACTGAAAGCCGTAGCAGATACGCTGGCCATCGAAAATGCAGATAAACTAAAGAAACAAGACCTTATTTACAAGATTCTGGATGTTCAGGCACTGAAGGCAGATACTTCTGCTCCTGCGCCTGCCCCGGAAACAAGTTCTGCACCATCTGAATCATCTTCAGAACAACCGGTGAAGGGCAAGCGTGAGCGCGCCCGCAAGCCGATGAAGGGCGATGAGCCAACGGCTGATCTTTTTGATACACCGGCAGCACAGTCTCCAGCGGCAGAGAAGGCCGAGCAATCGCAAGAGACTTCAAGTGAAGCGAAACCACAACAAGGTCACGATCAACCTCGTCAATTGCAAGGTCCTCACCAAGGTCAGGAGCGCCGTCAAGACGGTCACCGCGAAAAGCGTAGGTTTGATCAACCACAAGATCGTGGTCAAGGACAACCCCAGGGTCAACCTCAACAACCACATCACCAGCATCAGCAACAACAACAACAACAGAAT
>JBKCGW010000553.1:0-1751 GCA_046303175.1 Flavobacteriales bacterium | reverse complement strand
TGGCCAAAATATCACCGATGCACAAGGAAATTCATATGCTGTTGTCACCATAGGAACACAGACGTGGATGGCGGAAAATCTACGTTCGACGCTGTATTGTAACGGTGACCCTATTCCACAGATCTCGAACGTCGATAATTGGAATACGGCTACTACGCCGGGGTATACGACTTACAACAGCTCGTTATACAACGACACGATTTTCGGTAAACTATATAATTGGTTTGCCATGTCGGATGCGAGAAATATCTGTCCATGCGGATGGCACGTACCCACTGATCAAGAGTTTACGACGCTCACCGACTTTTTGGGTACCGAGGGCGTTGCCGGAGGGAAGATGAAGAGCACGGGTATTTTGCAGGATGAAACAGGACTTTGGGATACAGCGAATTTTGGAGCCACTAACGAGAGTGGTTTCACTGCATTGCCCGGTGGGGGAAGAACCAGCGGGGGGGCCTATGCGAACCTATATCAATCGGCTTGGTTTGGAGTTGGCGACGAGTATTCACCCACGCAATTTTGGAGACGAGTACTCATCAATTTTTCTTCGGGAGTAACACGCGATACCGTCAATAAAAAGACGGGGACATCGGTGCGGTGTGTGCAGGATTGATGGGTTGTATAGACTCGTTGTGAAAAGTTGAAGTCTGAATCTGTCCGGCTGTTATTCTCCAAATACTGGCGATAGTGTCGAATTCCTTTATACCAACGATACATTAGTGTTCTATGATCAAAGACCATCATTACAAGTCGACTGTTCAGTGGACCGGGAATAAAGGTGCCGGAACAGATGGCTATACTGGTTACGAGAGAAGCCATCAAATAAGTATAGAAAACAAACCGGATATCTTAGGGTCTTCAGACCCTGCATTTCGTGGTGACAAAACGAAGCACAATCCGGAAGATCTGCTTGTGTCATCCTTGTCGGCTTGTCATATGCTCTGGTATTTGCACCTATGTGCTGAAGCGGGTGTGGTGGTGATAGACTATATCGACCATGCAACCGGAATCATGACGGAAACGGAAGAAGGTGGGGGGCGCTTTACGGAGGTTACCTTGAATCCAATAGTGACGGTTTTGGAAGAAAGCATGATTGACACAGCGAATGAGCTCCATGCGAAAGCGAACGAACGTTGCTTTATTGCTAATTCGGTGAGCTTCCCTGTGCATCACAATCCGATGACAAAAACTACCTCATAGACGGGTAAAAAAGAATCACATCTTATTGTATCACATTTACAATAGCTGTTGGGCCTTGCTGCGCCGACTGTTTTTTGTTGATGAAATTAGGTCTCCCTTATCGATTCCGATACTGTCAGGGTTTAGAAAATCACCATCTTCGCTAATTCAGTGAGTTCATTAAAGTTGCTTTTTTTGAATATTATCTTTAAGCAAACAGACCAACCTTTAGCGAATGAAACCAATCAGCAAATGACGAATTATTACGTGTTCAAACCAATCTATGCTTTGTTGATGGTTGTAGCTTTTCTTTCTCTGACTGCATGCAAAGGGCAAAGTGAATCGCAATCACAAACAGACAGGGCAAATGCTACGTCTGCCAATTCCTCCGAACATCCAAAAATGAAAAGGACATTGGGTAATGGTTATACTCAGGTGGGTTGTGGGTTTCAGGATAGAGTGGGCAACCTTTGGCTTGGAACCTTGAACGAGGGTGTTTATCGTTACGATGGAAAGACCTTTACCCAGTTTACAGTTGAAGATGGACTGAAGGATAATGCTGTGAACGATAT
>JBKCGW010000552.1:0-1216 GCA_046303175.1 Flavobacteriales bacterium | reverse complement strand
CCGGCCTCTATGGCTATATGAGCCGCGACGGAGGCAAAACCTTCAAGAGCATGGGATCGATGCACAGCGACATTCACGACTATTGGGTAGATCCCAACGATTCGCAGCGCGTGTTCGCTGCCACCGATGGCGGTGTGTATCGCAGCACGAATTCCGGTACCACGATGCAAATCGTCGAAAACCTTCCACTCAGTCAGTTCTACCATGTGAGCATCGACAACCGCGAGCCGTTCTACGTGTATGGCGGATTGCAAGACAACAACTCATGGTTCGGGCCGAGCGACAGTCCGGGCGGTATTGAAGCGCGCGACTGGGAACTCGTGGGACAGGGCGATGGCTTCCGTGTATACCCGCACCCAACACAGCCACATGTGGTGTATTCTGAAATGCAAGGTGCCGAGCAGGTATGGCGTTACGACACGAAAAGCAGACAGCTGAAAAACATCAAACCGTTTGCAGGACAAGGCGACCCCAAGTTACGTTTCAACTGGAACACCCCAATTACGACCAGCACACACAATCCCGATCGACTCTACATCGGCAGTCAGTTCTTGCACCTATCGAACGACCGCGGCGACACTTGGAAGAAGATATCGCTCGATTTGACGACCAACAATCCGGCGAAGCAAATGCAGGAAGCGTCGGGAGGTATTTCGGCCGACAACTCAGGCGCAGAAAATCACTGCACCATCTTCACCATTGCCGACTCACCGAAAAACGAGAAGGTCATTTGGGTGGGAACCGACGACGGACAGATTCAGGTTACGAAAGACGGGGGTACTACCTGGACCAACGTAACCGCCAATGTTATCGGCTTACCGGCCAACACCTGGTGCTACCACATCGAAGCCAGCGTATTTGGCGAAGGCACAGCCTATGCGGTGTTTGAAGGACATACCACCGGTGACTTCACACCCTATCTCTACAAAACCACCGACTACGGAGTGACTTGGAAGTCGATCGTGACCTCCGAAATCACAACCTTCATTCGCAGCGTGCAAGAAGACTTTGTGAATCAGAACCTGCTGTATGTGGGCGCTGAAAACGGCTTGTACATCACCCTCGATGGTGGTGCGCATTGGTCGCGCTTCACCAACAATATGCCTGCAGTGGCTGTGCATTACCTCGAACTCGACAAGAAGAGCAACAGCCTGGTGATGGCCACGCACGGCCGCGGCATTATTATACTCGACCACACCGATGTGTTGAGCGAGCT
>JBKCGW010000551.1:0-5200 GCA_046303175.1 Flavobacteriales bacterium | reverse complement strand
TTTCATTGGCTGTGCTGATGAGGTTGTAGTTGGCTGCGCCAAATTCACCATCGGCACCCGGGTAGCGAGCAATCCAACCAAATTGCTTGGAGTACAATTCAATCTGCAACGCGTCCTTTGATGCAGGACCGGTGATGTGATTCCAGGTCTGCAACCCAAATACGATTACGAACGCCATGGCAAGACCGGGAGTGAGTGTCCAGATCATTTCCAAACGATTATCGTGTGCGAAGAAGCGCGCTTTGCGGTCCTTTTTGAATTGGTATTTCCATGAAACAATGAAAAGCATTGCATTCACAATGAAGAACATCACGGTAATCATCCAGATGTTCACGCTCATGAGCCAGTCAACTTCCTTTCCGTGCTCTGAGGCAGGTTCCGGCAAGTATTCTCCATAACGGCCATACAAATAGAGTGTTCCGATGAAGAATGCCAGCATCCATATTACAAGAAGATTGGCATTGAGTTTATTGTCGGCAGGCGATATTTCTTCTTCTTTCGACTTACGCAGTGCACGCGTAAATTCATAGACTTTGGTCAATTGTACGATGGCGATAATCGCTAAAACAATAACCAGAATAATCAGTAGTTTCATTTCTCTTCGTGTTTACTCCTGTTCGCTAAAACAACAATTCTTTATATGTGATGGTTCTCACTTTCGTTCAAATACGGATGATTTACGGGCACCAACGGAGCTTTGCTAAGGGCCTTCATTACGGTGCTCACAAACAAACCAAGGAATCCGAGGAACATGCCTATTTCAAACCACCACGCAAACGTGATGTGTGAAGCGTGTTCGCCCATACCCCATTCAAGATGGCCATGCACGGTGCCGGGGATAACCGCCATGTATAAGTCTAGGAAGTGGGTAATAAAAATGATAATACCCACGCGTGTCAAATACTTCGGATTGCGTTTAGCATCGCGAGAGGTCAATGTATAAAATGGAATTGCGAAGTTGCAGAAGAAGATTGCCCACATGCCGATCATATAGTGATCGTAGCGTTCTTTGAAGTAGGTAACCTCTTCAGGTATGTTGGAATACCAAATCAACATGTACTGGCAGAACCACAAATAGCTCCACAACATGCTCACGGCGAAAATCCATTTACCCATGTCGTGCACGTGTGAATCGTTGATGCCCGGCATCAGTCCTTTACCGCGCAACCAGATAAGTAACAGTGTCGCGAAAATCATAGTGGTAACCCACATGCCCGAAAAGATGTACCAGCCATACATGGTGGAGAACCAGTGTACATCGATACTCATCAACCAATCCCATGCGATGGTGCTGGAGAATACCGCGAAGAACACCAAGAAGAGTGCACTGCGTTTGTATTGCTTCAAGTGAAGTTCTAGGCTTGGCATCGAATCTTCTTGCAGTGACCACTTGCGGAACAACCGAGCGAACACGATGAACACAACCGCATAAATTACAAAACGCAACCAAAAGAACCAGCTTGAAAGGAAGGGCATCTTGTTGGCGATGATCTTGTCGTAAGATGGGCTGTTTGGGTCAACAACTTCTGGATCCATCCAATGGTACAAATGATTCATGTGCAGTTGACCTGCCATGAGAACTACAAATACAACACCCAAACCGATAGGCAAATACGACCACATGGCTTCGAAAAGGCGCTTTAGTTGCGCTGTCCAAGCTACTTCAGCAGCGTATTGAACAGCGTAAAAGAACATAGCACCAATCGAAAGAGCGAAAAAGAAAAATCCGCAGATGAGCAAATTCGCCCACCAGTATTGATGGTGATCCGTCTTATCGAAGAACCAACCGCCTATTGCGGAAATTGCACCGATAACCATGAAGATGGTTGACCATTTTTTGGTCGATGCCGGAATTTCAAAATGTGTCGTTGCTTGTGCCATAGTGTATAGGTAGGGCAGTATTTTCTGGTTATTTGGTAGTTGTGGTTGAATCGGCCGGGGCGGCTTCTGCGGTCTTGGCTACCAACATATCGTTGGCGTCGAACTCCGGCTCTGTGATGCCCTGTTGCAGCAGCTTCACATATTCAATAATCTGCCAGCGCTCCAATTGATTCAATTGCGAAGCATGCTGGCCCATCAAGCCTTTTCCATAGGTGATCGAATGAAACATTTTTCCTTCGGGAAGATCTTTCAACTTTCCGGCGTAGTCCGGAATACCTTGAATGTGGCCGTTTTTGGAAATAGCTCCGTCACCATGTCCTGCTTCACCGTGGCAATGTGTGCACATGTAGGTGTATATTTCCTTACCACGCAAAACATTCTTTTTGGTTGGTTTGATTGGGCTGTGCACATCGGCAGCAGCGCGCTCATAATCTTCCGGGGTGTTGTTGAGTGCGTAGGGCATTACGAAAGGCATCATTTCAGCCTTCACATAGGGGATGGTATTGGGGGCAGGAACACGCGACTTTACTGCTACCAGGCCGGCAGCTTCTTTCATATCTTGTGTCCAGTCCATGGTCTTATTCGTACCATAATCCACATAGGCCTCCAATGCCGGAGAGCGGTACATGTCGGGCATGTATTCTACGCCTGGCGAGTTGGGGTCTTGTTTGCACGATGAAAGTGCAAAAACGGCCACGCAGGCAATTCCAAAAAAGGTGCTTGTGAACTTCATCTCAATAGTCCTTTATGCTAAGTTCAAATACGTCGGTTGTGCGGATCTTGGCTTCAAGATCTTGTGCTGAAAAGTGATTGTCCTCAGTGGTAATCTCCATCACAAACTTATCGTCGGTGGTGCGAGGATCCGGGTTGTCGGCAGGCATTCCTGGTAAGGTGCCGTTGCGCAACAAATACGTAAGAGCCATACCGTGTGCACCACAGAAAACTGAAAATTCGAACATTACAGGAACGAAAGCGGGTGCGTTTTCAATCCAAGTGAAATTAGGCTTGCCACCAATGTTCCAGTCCCAGTCGCTTACCATGAAATACCAAGTGCCCAGAATTGCCAATGCTGTTCCGGTGCAGGCATACATGAAAGAGCAAATAGCCAAACGGGTACGTTTAACACCAATGATGGGGTCAAGTCCGTGAACAGGGAATGGTGAAAATACTTCTTTCACACGGATACCCTGAGCAACGAGTGCACGCGCTGCGTCCAGTAGTTTCTGGTCGTCGTCGTACATCACGTGAAATACTTTATTTGCCATAGTGCTTACGCGTTATTGCTTAGTGATTGTTTTTGTTTTTGTAGCTCTCACCCGAGGTCTTCAAAATGGTCTTCAACTCATTCAATGCAAGTACAGGGAAGTAGCGTGCAAACAACAGGAAGAGGGTGAAGAAGATTCCTATGGTTCCGATGAACATTCCGATATCAATTGCTGAAGCTTTGAATTCGCCCCAAGCAGCCGGCAAATAATCGCGGTGGATGGAGGTTACGATGATTACGAAACGCTCAAACCACATACCTATGTTCACTATGATGGACATAACGAATGTAAATACCAGGTTGGTGCGAAGTTTCTTGAACCAGAAGAGCTGCGGAGAAATTACGTTGCAGGTCATCATGCTCCAGTAAGACCAAGCTAGTGGACCTGAGAAGCGGTTGATGAAGGCGTATGATTCATACTGCACACCGCTGTAGTCAGAAATAAACAACTCCGTCAAGTAAGCAACACCTACAATGGAACCCGTAACAATTATTACGATATTCATGTACTCGATGTGCTTCAAGTGAATGTACGCCTCGAGCTTCATGGTTTTGCGCATGATGAGCAACAGCGTTTGTACCATTGCAAATCCTGAGAAGATCGCACCGGATACGAAGTAAGGAGGGAAAATCGTGGTGTGCCAACCGGGAACGATCGACGTTGCGAAGTCCATTGATACAATGGAGTGCACAGAGAATACGAGTGGAGTAGCAATACCGGCAAGTACAAGCGAAACTTCTTCAAAGCGTGTCCAGTGCTTGGCACGTCCTGACCAACCGAAGCTCAAAACCCCGTAGAATTTCTTCATCCAAGGCTTCGTAACTCGGTCGCGAATGGTCGCGAAATCAGGAATAAGACCGATATACCAAAACACGAGTGATACAGAGAAGTAAGTTGAGATCGCGAATACGTCCCACATCAATGCAGAGTTGAAGTTGGGCCACAAAGAACCAAATTGGTTGGGCAATGGCAATGTCCAATAAGCCATCCATACGCGACCCATATGGAATACAGGGAACACAGCGGCCATCATTACGGCGAAGATGGTCATCGCTTCAGCCGAACGGTTGATGGCCATGCGCCAGCGTTGGCGGAACAAGAGGAGTACTGCAGAGATCAACGTTCCGGCGTGACCAATACCTACCCACCATACGAAGTTGGTGATATCCCAAGCCCAGCCCACTGTTTTATTGAGTCCCCACGACCCGATACCAACACCTACCAGATAACTGATAACACCTACACCATATAGTGCTACGATGAGTGCGATGGTAAATGCAATTTTCCACTGCTTGGGCGCTGAGCCTTCGATAGGTGATACGATATCGTGCGTGATATCGTGATAGGTCTTATGACCTAGGATCAGCGGCTTTCTTATGTTGGATTCTTTGAACATCTCGGTTGATTTCTAAAAGGGTTAAGCTTCGGTTGCTTCGATGTTGCGCACTTTGGTCATGTAGTAAATATTCGGCTGAATGCCTACTTCTTCGAGTGCATGGTATGAGCGAACATTATTGGCTCGTGTTGCGTTCTTCGAAGTTGCATCATTCAAATCACCGAATACGATAGCATTTGTAGGACATGCTTCAGAACAAGCTGTCTGAATCATACCATCCAGAACCGTTGTACCGTTGCGCTTAGCCTCGGTTTTTCCGGCTTGAATACGCTGTTGACACATGCTGCACTTTTCCATTACACCGCGTGTACGAACGGTTACATCCGGATTCAATACCATGCGAAGGGTATCGTCTTGCGCAGGATTTACCATGGCAAACTTGTCGTTGGTCACATAGTTGAACCAATTGAAACGACGCACTTTGTATGGGCAGTTATTGGCGCAGTAACGAGTACCTATGCAACGGTTGTAGGCCATGTTGTTCAAACCTTCGTTGCTGTGCACTGTAGCAGCCACCGGACAAACTGTTTCGCATGGAGCGTGGTTACAGTGCTGACACATCATTGGCTTGTGCTCTGTGCGTGGGTTTTCCTCAGGGCTTTCCATTTCACGGTAAGCGCCAATCGTTCCTTTGCCTGTTGCCTCTTTTGTATTGGCA
>JBKCGW010000550.1:0-1001 GCA_046303175.1 Flavobacteriales bacterium | reverse complement strand
TACGGTATCTGGTTCTGTAATGATAACCGTGTGCTGAATGCTATCAATGCCGTTGCACGTGAGACTGCTTTCGATGGTCAGCGTTACGATGTATTCTCCCGGTGCGGCATAGGTGTGCGTAGGTTCAACCGCCTGACTCGTTGTTCCATCACCAAAGTCCCAGTGATACGTTTCAGCTCCAATGCTGTTGTTGTCAAACGAAGTGATGTTTCCAATGCAATGGGTTGGATTGCTATAAAAATCGGCAACCGAAATGGGAAGTTGAAAATCGAACTTGAAGACACCGTTGTTGCATGAATTGCCGTTTACCGCACTGTATGCGTTGGATGGGAAAATGGGAAAGTCATCATTGCCTCCGCAGCCGGCGCATACGCTTTGGTAGATGACGCCTTTTTTGTCAAAGCGACTGGTACCTCCATCAACGTGTTCTTGGCTGGTGCTTCCGCCAAAGAAGGTGGCATATTCCATGAAGGTCATGTTCTCATCATACACGGCCATGTAGAAATCACCCGTCGAGCAAGTGGCGTCATATGCGTCGGCTGTTGTAGGCATGCTAAACATCGCGTGCAAGTGATCGCCTGGGTTGAGCGGATTACCAACGACATCATTCACGCCCCAGCCGGAAATGTAAATTCGATTGCAGTAATCAACGAGGAATGCAGAAGGCGAAAGATTGGGTTTGCCATTTCCTGTGCCAACCACAGTAGACCAAACTACGCTGCTCAGACCGGCATTGAACTTCGCAATCAAATTACCGCTGTTGGCATTGGAATAAGTTGCGTTTTGAATGAGGCTGTTTCCTGCTTCTGTTTGTCCGAAGATGTAAACGAAATCATCGTTATCGATTTCAATGAAATAGGCTTGGTCGTATGCAGTGCTACCCCAAAAAGTACCTGCTGTAACTTGATTGCCGGCCTCCGACAAGCGAACGATATACGCATCGGCGCTTCCACCTCCATACACATCTTGCGCAGCATTTGCTCCCAAGTTGAGGGTAGGGG
>JBKCGW010000549.1:0-7917 GCA_046303175.1 Flavobacteriales bacterium | reverse complement strand
GTGCTTTACACTCCAATGCGCAAATCACGATTAACAGCAATCATCTGCCCAACAGCGGAGACCTTTTATACACTCGCTCAGCAACTTTCCTTACCAATGTTGACTTAGAAGCTACCGGCCCAAATTACACATGGACATTCGGAAATGATGTGATTCAATCGGGTGTTGTAGATGCAGGAACCGAGTGCGCTCCGTTGAGTTCACTTTCAATCGTTAACCAATTACTCTTCAATAATTTCCTTTATCCTGAATACGACTCTGATTTCGGAATTGGAACAACCCTCATTGACAACCCTTTCATTGCAATTGAAGACGCGTATCAAGTTTATAAGAACAGCGGAGGAGTATACGCAATGACAGGGTTGGTAGCTACTGTGAGTGGTGTTCCGCTTGCTGCACAATACGATGACCGGGACATTATTTATGACTTACCCCTCACCTATCCAGCATCCGGCAACTCGCATTCTGTGTTGGAGTTGGATGTACCAACCATTGCCTACTATGGCACCGATCAATACCGTAACTACACATGCGATGGTTGGGGTACATTGGAACTTTACGGTCAGTCGTTCGATGTGCTTCGCGTAAAATCAACACTTACCGGATTCGATTCGGTAGCAGTTAACTTCAATGGCTTGCCGCTTGGATTCCAATTCCCGAAGGACATTACAACCTACCAATGGATTAGCACCAACTTTAAAGTTCCGGTTTTGGAAGTCGTTTCAACGGCAGGAGGTTTTGGTGGAGACCAGCTCACCATTCGCACAGCGGATATTATCAGCAATGTGAATGAACAATTGGCTAGCAGCTTGAACGTGTATCCTAATCCGGTCGAAAACACACTGCGCATTGATAACGCAATTTCGAATGATGCGTATTCAATTTACAATGCCGCAGGAGGCTTGGTTGATCAGGGTATTTTGAATCGCGATAACCTTCGTGTTGAAACACTGCCTGCAGGCATTTACATGCTGCGTTTGTCACACGAAAACTCCGTGCGACAAGCCCGTTTTATCAAGAAGTAAAGACTAGTTTCCGCAAGGAAAATCGGATGATCCATTTGGATCACAGAAGTTGAGTGCTGAAGTGTATTCACTCTGTACAAGTGCTCTAAGATTTCCGGCGTTAGGCTGGTTATTATTGTCAAAAGCAATTAGCGGAAGTCCGACCAAATTGCGTGTACCGCGAGAAGCGAATAGTCCAATACCGTTGTTGACGTTGGTGTAAATAGGTCGCTCTTGCACCACTCCTGTTGAAGGGGAATTTACCTCAATGTAGGATTTCAAATCGTTGTTACCCATTGTAAGCATCACATCGAAACACTCTGTTCGCTGTTGTTGGGTATCGTAGGTGCCGATTATGCGGCGAATGCGTTGATCGGCCACCAAATTATTCTGTAGGAATGAGAAAAATGCACGACCATCAAACGTAATCTTCAGCAATTGTCCCGTAGTAATCTCGTCGTCGGAAACACTGCCCAAATAATAATCGAGGAACTTCGGAGTAACACTTACAGGTGCACCCGACCAATCGGCATTCTCGTATACCATTTCGGTGTAGTGAAAACGAAGGCGAGCATCATACACATTGGCGTTTGTAGCTGCATTCCAACGAATGGCCACTTCTGAAGTGTAATTGAAACCGCCATTGGTAGAAACGGATGCGAGAATGAATGTCGCATTCTGCTGAGGGGTCAACCACGAAAAACTATTGTAGCTTACTACTTTAGTTGTTGCGCTAACCTCGCGTCCATCCTTAAAATTCAATACGATGCGGTAGTCGCTGTTTTGATCTAGACCGGGTGCGGCAGGCACGAAGTAATACATTGTTTGCTCAGGACCGTAGAAGATTCCATTCAGTTGTCGATTGCTTACAGTTGTTGAAACCAACTCATATTCTGCTACTACTTCTCCATCCACAATGCGCTCCACCACCTTGCTTACAAAATCATCATCGGTATACTCCGAACTATCGCGCACTGCAGCATATGCATTGTTATCACCCTCACCCAAGAAGGTCTTGTTGATTTTGATCCACTGTGTGTCGAGCACTGATATTTGGTTATCACCATTGAAATCAGGATCGAGCAACCCGAAAATCACAGTTGTGTTTTTGTAAGGTGCATTCAAATCCACCTCTGTCTCACAAGCGGTGAGGAACAGCGTAATCAATAAACCACCAAGGATTGTATTTCTCATACTATGCTAACTAACTAAACGTATCCGACAAATGTACCCAATCGAAGCGTTCACATCGCAGGGGCCCCATAAATGTCGATACCGCGTTGTTGTGTTTTACCCTACAGCTTTGAAAGAAACGCCATGGTATCTACCCTATCGGCATATTCCCAAAGGGCGGGGCTCTGACTTTCGCCAAATGCCACATCGCTCGCACTGACAATGCACTGAATTTCCTCCGAGCGCGAATCAAGATTTTTTCTCAAAGCAGTCTCGTCCGAATAATACTCGTAATACAAGCTACCCGTTGGTGACGCAAGCGCAGTATCCTCCTTCAACAGGATGAATCCATTATCGAGAAGGCGCTCATTGTTCAACAGCCATACAGCCTTGTTGTAATCGTAGTTATTGGCATATTTATGATGATTAACTACATCGTTGAATTCATACAAAGACTTAAAGAGGACGTCGATATCGTATCCCTGCGGCAAATAAATTTTCGAAACGTTGCGACATCCCAGTCCGAAGTAATCAAACACATCACGTCCGAGTGACTTGAGCTGATTCTCTGACTCGTTGCCGGTGAGGATGGCTATGCTTGTTCTGCTTTTTCGTATGATATGCGGAAGATGACCAAAATACTGCTCGAAGTAGCGCGAGGTATTGTTGCTGCCTGTAGCAATTACGGCTTCCATATCGTTCATACGACCTTCTGCAAAGATGAGCTGCTCGCTCAAGTCGGGGTCAATGCGCAACCACAACTTAAAGAGTGCCGGCATGAGCAGGTTATCATCGGATGACATTTTTATGTAGGCAATGTGTCCGCTCAGGATTACACTTAGCACATCGTGCAAACCCACCAAGGGCAAGTTTCCTGCGCAGATAATCCCCACCTTTTTCCGCTCGGATTCATCACTCCAGGTATATCGGTTTAGCCATTCAACCAATCGATCGGCTTGCAACTCGGCACTCCACGCGAACAATGCCTTGCGAATGTTGTTTTGAGTGAACCATCCATTGTGATGCACATGCGTTTTAATGAGGCTAGTGAGCTCTTCGAACTCCTCAGCGGTAATGCCCGACTCATAGCCGGGCCATTCGGTAGAGGAGGCCAAAAGCCCCAACACGCGACCCCACTGATCGAGAGCATGAATTCGGTGGTCCGATGGTTTACGCATACATGACAAGGATTATTTTTGTGCCGCAAAATTAGAAAGTATAGACCATGGCTATAATGATTACTGACGAATGCATCAATTGTGGTGCATGTGAACCGGAGTGTCCCAACCACGCTATCTACGAAGGAGGCGCAGAATGGAAGTATGCGGAGGGTACCGGACTACGTGGAATTTTCACTCCCTTGAATCAATCCGCAGAAATCGATGCCGATTCCAATCAGACTCCTGTGAGCATGGATGTCTATTACATTGTATCCGACAAATGCACCGAGTGTGTGGGTTTTCACGATGAACCTCAGTGCGCCGCAGTATGCCCGGTAGATTGCTGCGTAGACGACCCCGCACACCGTGAAACGGAAGAGCAATTGAAGGCCAAGAAGGAATTCATGCACTTGTAAGATTCGGAACCGAGTCTTTAGTGAATCACCAACTCATCGCAGAATAACCACGAAGGCTCTCCCGGAGCGTCGTGCCATGCGGGGCAAGCGCCGTGATTCTTGGCAATCATTTTCACGTAGCGTGCTGTAACCGTCTTACGGAGTTTTAAATCAAAGGCAACCGGAAATTCACCTTCTGCCTTTTCATCGATTTTCGGTTCTACAATACCCACACTTTGCCATTTCTCCCCATCATCACTGATGAGGTACTCAACTTGCAGCGGTAGGAATATCCAAGCATTGCCGTAATGAAACCAATTCGAAGAGAGAGACTGAATCGTTTGAGCATTCTCCAAATCAACTACCGCGGTCATATCTGTCCCCTGAGCAGCTTGCCAAATACCATCGCGGAAATTACCGGTGCCCAGGCGCCCGTCATTTAGCGCATGCTCACCACCCCCGCTATAATAGGGAGATGGTGTATATCCGAGTGTCATCTTCTTGTTCCAACCCAAATGCGGGTCATAGGACCATTTCAAGGTTTCAGGATATGATTTACCATCCATCTCAACTTGCCATTCGAGCGTAGTGGGATTCTCAATGGCAATTGCATCAACGTATGGTTTGAAATCGCCGCTATTATTTTCCTTTACGCTCACTACTGCATTACTGATATTCTTCTTGACCTCTACAACCATGGCAGAATACTCGCCCGTTCTCACCGTCACATCGATAGGAACCGTGGGATATCCCACGTCAATACTCATCGCCTTCAGAATCGGATAGTGCTTTTCCACCCGAGCGTAAAACGCCTGATAATTGCGCTGTTCGGGATACGTCCACAACACTTCAGCAAGAGCGAGCATGCGCGGAAACACTTTGGAGTCGACCGTTTCTTGAGGCGCATGCTCGGTCCACATGTTGCACTCGCCTCCGCGAATGTATTTCGACTCCGCAACGGAGAGAGAAGCAGGAATTGGATTGAAGCTATAGACCTCTTCCATGTCTGTAGAACTCAATCCATAGTCGAAGTAACAATGACTCGTAGGCGACATGACCACATCATGACCCGATTTAGCAGCATGTTCGCCGCCCTCCATGCCTCGCCAGCTTTGAATCATGGCATCAGCGGGAATGCCTCCTTCCAAAATCTCATCCCAACCGATAATGCGTTTGCCTTTACTTGAGAGGAACGACGCGATGCGTTCAATAAAATACGTTTGCAGTTCCGCTTCATTTTTCAATCGCTCAGAACGCATTCTTTTTTGGCACTTATCGCACTGCTCCCATCGAAATTTAGGTGCCTCGTCGCCGCCAATGTGTATGTAAGGCGAAGGAAAAAGCTCACATACTTCTGAGAGTACATTTTCCAGAAACTCAAACGTGTACTCATCGCCTGCGCAATAGATATCCTTGAAAACACCCCATTCATTTTCGACTTCAATAGAGGCGTGTGTGCAACTGAGCGCAGGGTAGGCTGCTATGGCCGCACTGGAATGTCCGGGTAATTCAATTTCCGGAATCACCGTTATATGGCGCGACGCAGCATACGCAACAACATCGCGTATTTGCTCTTTGGTATAAAAGCCACCATACTTCGCTCCATCCTTTTCCTTCCGCCATGCACCGACCTCGGTGAGCAATGGATATTGGTCAATTTGTATTCGCCACCCCTGATCTTCGGTTAGATGCCAGTGAAGCACATTCATCTTATAGTAAGCAAGTGCATCGATGTACTTCTTGACGAAGTCAACCGACATGAAGTGACGACAGCAGTCGAGCAATAAACCGCGATGCGGAAATTTCGCACCATCGTTAATCACCAGGGTAGAAAATCCCAATGGAAGTTTAAGCGTTCCCTGCTCGGCAGAGACCGGCAAAAGTTGCCGCAACGTTTGTATACCATAGAATACCCCTTGGTCAAATTCCGCATTAATCAGAATTCCCTTGGGTGTAATGTTGAGACGATACTTCGAACGATCTGCATTTAGGGCGCGCTTTCTCAAACTATCGGGCAGACTCTTCAAGCTTTCCTCTGTGAGTTCGCTGCTCTTTTTAGATGCGCTCAAAACGATGAAGTTTTCCTGCGGCATGGCATTCATATCGACCACCTTGAATTCTTTTCCGGTGGCGGCCAATAACCAGCTTGCTAAAAAATCGGCCTCGCTAATTGCTGCCCTGTTGCAAGCAATCACTGTCTGATCATTCAGCACAAACTGCGACGAACCCTTGTTCCATTGATCGGGCATGGGTATGACATTCTCTTGAGCAAGCAAAGCGCAGTGTCCAACGAGAAGAAGAAGGGTTAGGAAAAAAACTCGATTCATAAATGAGGAGACTGATTGAGTAGATTGAACGTATGAACAGCAGCTAGAGCAGCAGTCTCGGTGCGCAGCCTAGCAGAACCAAGGCTTACACTCGTAAAAGAAGCCGCTGTCGCAAGCCCGATTTCTTGTGCTGAAAAATCGCCTTCCGGTCCAATGGCTATGCACACAGAATCGCCTGCCTTCAAGGTGTCGCGCAACAACCGGCGGGGTTGCGATTCGTCGCAGTGAGCAATGAATCGTCGACTTGAATCGACCTGTGCTAGCCATTTCTCGAAGGGAACAGCCTCTAATATGGTGGGTAGGAAGGTGCGACGCGATTGCTTCAATGCGGCAACTGCAATTCTCTGCAAGCGGTCAATTGAAAGACGCGGACGTTCTGAGTGCGCGCAAGTGATCAAACTGATTTTTCCAACACCTATCTCGACTGCCTTTTCTACCAACCACTCCATCCTATCGGCGTGTTTGGTGGGAGCAATACCCAAGTGCAGAGGTACAAACGCATCGCTTGATGGGAGCACTTCTATTGAGCGTGCCGACACACGATGCTTATCGAACACTAACTCTGCGCTGAATAAATCGCCTTGGCCATTGGTGAGTTGCACCCGATCACCGTTGCGCATACGCAAGGATTTGCCGATATGCGTTGCCTCTGTAGGATCGAATTCAACTACCCTGTCTAGAGCAGCCTCGGGATGATAAAAAAGTGTTGTACTCATTTGCCCAGATAGCGAATGTAGGCAAGATGCGCTCCTGCGTATGGCTCGCGGAAGTTCCAGTTTCCAACACCGACTAAACTAATTGCGGAGTATTTGGCAAAGCGAATCCCTGCTTCCACTTGAAACGGCACACCCAAGGTTAATCCGGTGATGTACTCGTTATCATAATCGGCCTTTCTGCAATACTGTCTCATGTTGAAGCCAAAGCCAATGGCCCCCGTTACATACCACGATTTGCCGCCCCAACCATCACCCCAAAGAACCCCCAGTTCCGTGAGCTTGTTGTGGCGTTCGGTGCAAGAGTCATTGGGTGCCATCCACAACTCTTGAGTAAAAGCTATTCGCGTTTGAACCAGCGAGCCTTCTCCCCGTTTTGAGTAGGTAAACATGCCCTGCCACGACCAGTAATCGGCGCTGTTGATTCCTCCGCTTACGCCATACCATCGTTTTCCGCGCAAGGGGTTGTCTTCGTACTGCGCCAAGCCTTTGAAGCCAAGCCCCCCCAATAAAACCAATATTAATAATCTTATTTTCAAACCCTTACACATTCTCAATATCTATACGTACTTTAAAACCGCATCCGAATAACGCCCGAAAAGGACTCTGATTTTGGATGGCTGCATTTTTTTTTCCATACTCCCCTGTTTTTCATGTACGAAGCCTTACATTTGCACCCCTAAAATCAATACTTGTTAACTGGGTTTCGTACCCTACAAACAAAAAATTATGGCAGTAAAACTCCGACTTCAACGTCACGGTAAGAAAGGAAGCCCTTTCTACCACATCGTAGCAGCAGACTCTCGTTCACCACGTGATGGTAAATTCATCGAGCGCATCGGTAGCTACAATCCTAACACCAATCCGGCAACTATTCAGCTGGACAACAGCAAGGCCCTTCAATGGCTCAACAATGGCGCACAACCCACCGATACGGTGCGTGCCATGCTGAGCTACACAGGCGTATTGTATCGTCAGCACCTTCAAAAGGGTGTTTTGAAAGGTGCACTTACCCAGGAAGAAGCCGATAAGCGATTTGAAGCTTGGGTTGCTGAAAAAGGCAGCAAGATTCAAGGCAAGAAAGATCGTCTTGTGAAAGAAAAGAACGAGTTGGCCGGCAAGATGCTGAAGCACGAGCGTGAGGT
>JBKCGW010000548.1:0-5972 GCA_046303175.1 Flavobacteriales bacterium | reverse complement strand
AGCGTCCTCTTTCAGTGACGGTGTGCTTAGTGTGAATTGGCCTTTGGATGGGTTGGGATACAAGGTGATACCGTCCACCACAACCATCTCCTCTTCTTCTACCGATACAGCATCGACCAGTATGATTGAAGCGCTTGTTTCGCTGCCCAAGCAATTTTCGGCCACTACCGAAAGCGTGGTAAGGCCTGTAATGCCCGGCGCGGCCTCCAGTTGAATGTTGGGTGTGCCTTGTCCGCTAACAATAACCGCTTCGTTGTTGGATACGCTCCAGGTATACGTTGTCGCGCCGAATATTTCCGTTGCAGCGTAGTTGCCCGTTATATAGGGAGCCTGCGGTGCGCTTATCTGAATTATGTCTCCCGAAGGGAAAGGAATGGCAGGGTAGATCATTTTGCAAATGTTTTCACCGGAACCGCAGTCATTCATAGGCGTAACGCAGATGCTGCCACCGTTGAAGTCATTGCCAAACTGAACAGTGATACTATTGGTAGAGGAGGTTCCTGTGGCACCTGTAGGTAATGTCCACTCATAGGAAGTAGCATAAGGCACCGGACTAATGGTGTAGGTATGCTCTGAGTCATTGCATGCCACCATACCCGATTGCGAACTACCGCCTGTTATCATATTACCCAACAGCTCGGCAGGGGGGGCCACAATCAGTTTAACGAGGTATTTGACGCATCCTACACGAATGGAATCTGTTGTGTTTTCGGTGTAGGTGCGACCGTTGAGCGGATTGGTAAAGCTACCGCAAGAGGTAATTGTGGTATCAATGGTCGTATAGTTGAGGCAACCGCCCAAACCGCCGATGGAAAGATCCAACACGCGTATGATGCAATTGTCAATATCAGCATAAGAATAAGTTCCCGAGTGTTGGTAGGTTACACCGTTTGCCGCCCAGGTATAGTTAGGCCCGGGTGTATTCACTGTGTCGATGGCTACATGTGGGCCTATAATCCTTACCGATCCATTGCCTTCGTTTGTACCGGAAAGTTGAGAAAGGGAGCAATTAGCTATGCTGTAGGAGTAGCTGCTAAAACCAGCGACGTGCCAAATTGTATTCTCGTTATTTTCGATATCGTATGCGTGTACGTTACCCCCCCAATAACCGCCTCCTCCGCCTCCACTGCCATGAAATGTAATTGGAAATTCAAAATTAAAACTGTCATCATTAGGCAAGCCTCCTTCACCTCCGCCGCCCCAACCACCGTCACCACCAGCTTGGCCTGCATTGCCGCCATAGTTTCCGCTCCAATAGGCCTGACCTCCATAGGCTGTTATAGGATTAGGCGTACGTCCATCGAAATCATAGCCGGCACCTCCGCCTGACCAGACGAACTGCTCAGCATGAGATCCGCCATAGCCGGGGTAACCAGCCCGCGGAGATTGTTGGATGGGGGTTGCTAGTCCCGGACCGCCATAATTTCCAAAGTAGGCTCCGCCACCGCCCGAGGCCATCAGTAGCAGTCTATGGTCCTGGCCATACAACCCTACGACAGAACTTGCGCCGCCGCCACCTCCTCCGGACCACCATGTGTTATCTGTCTGAATGCCATTTTGGCCGGCACCGCCAGCTGCAATCTGCAAGGTTTCGCCCTCGCGAAGCAAGAAATAGCCCGACAATAGTGCGCCCTTGCCTCCTTCTGCAGAAGCCACAGCACCGCCTTGCCCGCCTTTTGCGGTTATTCGGTAATACCCTGTTGCCGGGGCTGTGAAGGTTTGAAATACATTTCCCGCAAAAGCGAAGGTGGTATCGATCGGTGCTATGTTGTTAAATTGTAAATGTGTTATGCTTACGATACCATGCCCGCTGCGCGCACCACTTATGGCAAGGCAGCCGGTGGTAATCACTTCAGGAGCTGTATAAGAACCACCGCCGCCACCGGGCTGAACATATCCAGCTAGGGTGCCACCGCCAGCACCACCATTCCAGCCGCCACCGCCGCCGCCAGGGGTACCCTGAGTAGCTATTCCACCACCACATACAACCGGGCTCGCATCGAATGAAAAGCCGCCTTCACCTCCACCTCCCCAACCACCGTCACCGCCCGCCTGACCTGAGTTACCGCCATAGTTTCCGCTCAAATACGCTTGGCCACCATAGCTATAAAGCGAGCCGTCATAATCCCCACCTTCTGCATAATGTGTCCAACCATCGGTATAATAACCGGCACCTCCCGCACCGCCATAATCATTATTATCGGAACCAGCGCCACCATTTCCATTTGTACCTGCGTGAATGGGGTCGATAGAGGCAGCGCCTTCAAAACTACTTCCTGCTTCGATGGTTGCAGAACCCGGAAGGCCCGTGCCATCCGGGGCATAGGGAGGCTCCCACAGATTCGGATTTAAGTAGTAATTTTGTGGTTTGTATGATGCACCACCGCCACCTGCGGCAAAAAGTAACGGTGTGTATACCGTACCGTTAACTTTTACAATGGAACTGGCACCACCGCCACCGCCACCCGCGTTAACACTATGATGACAGTTGGGAATTGTTTCTCCTTGGTGTAGGTATACTGTTCCGTTTCCACCGGCTCCGGCAACAGCTATGCGCAAGGAATCGCCCGCCTCCAATCGAACATAGCCCTGCATGCGTGCACCCTTTCCGCCCTGATTAATACCACCATAGCACCAGACCGGAATTTGCTCAGGATCCGAGGTAAAAAGAGCACTGACAGCACCTCCCTGGCCACCGCTGGCATCTAAGAAATACCACCCTGTGGTAGGTACGACAAAGATTTGGAAGTAAGGTCCCAGGTAGGAAAAGGTTTGGGTATTCTGGGCCTGTACAAAATTGACCGCAAAAAGTAGCGCGAATAGAAATAACCTGTGTTTCATAGTTGAGTGGAGTTAATGGCGTTTGTGGTTAGATTAGTAGACCGCCCACGCGAATTTTCGAGAAAATTAGAACAATACCTCTTCCCTATCATTGCTACAAATGTGCTACAGAAAATTCAAGTATTTAATTTAGAGGTATTTAGTCTTAATTAATCGAGAGAATGTTGTAGTTTTGTAGCACTTTTTTCAGGCTAAAAAGATGATTGGAAACGTAAAAACAGGTAAACTAAGGTGCACGTTATGCGCGCTTTTATGCATAGTATTGGTTAAACCCATGGTTGCCCAGACCTCGACAGAAAAGCTCAATCAACGAATGGATGAGCTGGGAAAAGTGGTCTACCAAAACCCGGTTGCGGTCAAATCCGAACTGATGGGCATCGTCATGAATCGTTCGGGTATTCCCGACAGCACAATGGGAGAAGTGTTCCTTAACTGGTCTATAGCCTTGGGTATGACCAACCAGCTAGACTCGGGTATTTGGGCTGCGAAGGAATCCATGCAGCTGTTGTCGGACCAATCCATAGTAAAGGCCTCATCCTTAAAGACGCTGGCCGTCTTATATCGACTCAAAGGCAATTGGAAACTCGCAGAAGAATCTATTCTGTTATCGCTGCAATTGAACGACAGTATTTGGAAGAACAAGTTTCTCTCGGCCGTTACATTGCAGGAATATGCCAGTTTGACACTTGACCGGAGGGAATATTTTAAAGCTACTTCGCTGTTTCTGGAAGCCCTTGACGCCATCAAGTTGGCGAGTATAAAGGATCCGCGGGTGCCCTACACGGCCGTAAAGTTGAGGGTCAACCTCGCTGAAGCCTATGCAAAATGCGAAAACTACCCCTTTGCCATTCGGGAGTTTAGGCTCGCAATGCCACAGCTCGATTCACTCAATGACATGGATGGTTATGTGCGCGCCGGTTTACCGCTCGCAGAGGCGTACATGAATATGAGACAGCCGCAGGCGGCCGATAGTATTCTCAAAAAGTTGCTGCCACTTACTGAACAGCTTCAAAACGATGAACTGAAGGCGTGGGTTTTATTCTATACAGGGAAGCTAAACGCGTCGACAGAGAAATACGACATGGCGTTAACCTATTACCGCTCTGCTTTCGCGTTACTCGAGAAGCAAAATTCATTGGCACTGCCGGAGTGTGCAATTGATAGGCTAAATGCCTTGAAGGAAACCGGAGGATATGCGGAAGCCAAGCAGCTGCTTCAGAGTCCGGTTTTGAATACTACGCTGGAATCAGCGGATCGGAAGACTCAATTTGAATTCAAAAAAGCGGCGTTGCCCTTCATTTGGAAGGATATGTCGACCGCTGAATTAGCTGATTATACGCTTGAAATCATCAGTCTTGGCGATAGTGTAGCGAGCGACAATAAACTGCATGCAGCTGCCCAGATTCAAGCCGAATATCAGTTTGAACGCCAAAAGGCCGAACAAGATTTGCTCCTGAGCGAAAACGAAGTGCTCAAGGAAAAGGAACTACTCAAAAAGAAACAGCTGTATCTAACGCTTGCGATTTCAGTTTTGGTATTTACCATGCTAATCCTGTTGCTCAAGAGACTTCGTGAGCGGTCGCTTGCAAAGGACAAAACCTTGCAAGCAAAAGAACAGGAATTGCAATTTCAGCGTGAAAAAAGAGAGTGGGCCGAAAAGGAAAAGGAATTGCGTGAACAGCTTGTCCAACAGCAAAAAGCGGAACTTATGCGCAATGTTGAAGATGCTGCCGAATTACGCGCTCAATTGGAGCAATTGGTAATGGAGCAGCAGCAGGAGCGGAGAAAGGAACTATTGGATCAATTCGAAAGAGCCAAGGAGGAGAAGAAGGGACTGGGCTTCATGGTGTCACAATTCAACGCTTTGCATCCCACTTTTGCCTCCGAATTGATACGGAAATATCCTGGGCTTTCCACAGCCGATATTCAATTTTGCACCTTATGCCGGATGAACCTCAACACCAAGGAGATTTCAACGCTCTTAAGCATCGAATCCAGAAGTGTTTACGTGCGCAAATACCGCATCATTGAAAAAATGGGCCTAAGCGAAAGAGATGATTTCGAGAAGGTGTTGTTTGGGTTTTAACAGCGTTGTTCTATTCTATGTCTAGTGAAATGGTGAAGTAGTGAAATGGTGAAATGGTTGCTGTTGGGCGACTATTTCACCATCTCACCCTTTCACCCTTTCACCAAGGAACTCCACTCTATGGAAAATGGCTCATATGCGATTGTGTTGATTTCACTTGCCTGTATCGTTCTAGGAAAAAAAATCGAGTACTTTGTCACGTTTAGGGGGCTGAGATGATAATGACGTCATAAGGCAGGACAATCTGCTACTACACAACCCAAAATTCAAACACTATGAAAAATCTAATGAGCATTAAATCCATGCTGTTCGCATTGAGCACAGTGGCACTCTTAGCCTCCTGCAAGAAGGAAAATGTCGATGAAACCATTACCGTAATACCACCCACACCGGCGGCCGCTAAAATTGAAGGCAACTGGGAGGTCTACAGGATTGAAAAACAAGAGTTGGTAAGTGATTTTATAGAAGGGCAAATCGTTTGGTCAATGGAATGGGTAGATCAAACACCATCAAGCGCTGAGGATATTACCATGACGTTTGAGGGCGATAAAACATTCCAGGAGTTCTATGCTGAAGTACCTGTAAGAAATGGTAACTGGGAATCCGTAGTGGACAATCCGAACCAGTTCACATTTACCATCAATGCGGGCGGTGATTGGTCACCCATACAAGATACCTATACACTTCAATTGGCTTGCGACAACACCATGTCAGTTAAATATCGGGTCGAACCACCGGCGGGTAATCACAATTTTCAAAATGAGGAATGGTATGTTACGTATTATTTCAAAACTCCGGGAACTGTTCCATGTGATTCACTAGTTGATTATAACGTCAACTAAAAAAATGGCAACACGTGGTCGATTAACCTCTTTCAAAAAGCAAACTGTGGCTCTTTTGTATGGCAGTTTGATCTCCGAGTGTTCGAGAGCATTAAATGAATTGTCAAGTGAAATTCAATTGAATTAAATGTAAATCCGGCATACTCGTATGTCGGATTTTCTCCGTGAATATGCACGTATCGAAGGAATGTATAGACGGTTGT
>JBKCGW010000547.1:0-3024 GCA_046303175.1 Flavobacteriales bacterium | reverse complement strand
AGAAAAATACTCTTTGTAAGATTCCGGAAATAGGCGTTGTAACCTCTTCTTCAATTGCCTCAGCAGACTTCAGAAGAGCTGAAAAGGAGATTGAGTTCATCCTAAAAGAAGGCATACACACTGCCGTTTGGTCCACCGACAGTTATCCTGAACGCTTAATTCATTGCGACGATAGTCCGATTATTCTTTATTCACGTGGATGCTTTGACTGGAATCCCAAGCGTGCCATAAGCATAGTAGGAACACGGAAGGCAGATGCGTATGGTAAGCAGTTTTGTCGAGAACTAATTACTTCCTTGAAAGCGTATAGTCCTAGCATTGTCAGCGGACTCGCTCACGGCATCGACGGTTCCGCGCATACAGCAGCTGTTGAGAACGACTTGCCTACCATCGCTTGTGTAGCGCATGGCCTGGAACGCATCTATCCGCCGGCACACAGCTCGCTAGCCGGTCGAATGATGCGCAATGGAGGAATTGTTAGCGAATTCTTAAGCAACACTCCGATGGCACCTGAGATGTTCCCCATGCGGAACAGACTCATTGCCGGGATGTCCGATTGCACCATCGTTGTGCAAACCGACATGAAGGGTGGAAGCATGATAACGGCCAACTTGGCACATTCCTACTCCCGCGAAGTGTTTGCCGTTCCAGGTCGTTATAACGACCTACTGAGCAAGGGCTGCCATCGCCTTATCAAAAACAACGTGGCTGCCATTCTCACCGGTGCAGAAGACCTAGTCCAGTATATGCAATGGGATGAAACCACAGCAAAGCAAACAAGATTGGCCTTCGATGAACACCCCAACGAACATGCCCGGCTGGTCTTAGTAGCACTTCAAAAACAATCTACCATGCAGTTTGATGAATTACTTTCAACCACAACGCTCGGTTGGGGTCTATTAAACTCGGTTTTGTTGGAGTTGGAATTCGAAGGGCGAATACAGCTTTTACCGGGAAAATTCTATCGGCTGCTCAATTGATGAGTATCATGCTTTTCAACATCCTACGGGTGATTAATATCAAGAAAGAAACATTTTTAACGTTTGTACGTTTAGACCTTGTAAACTGAATATGAACGCTTCGGCAAAAAATCATTAATGACATGATTCTTCATTATTTATCAAACTTTGAAAATTGGTTCAACCGCAAAATTGGTTGGTTCTTTCTGAATGGTTACAAAAGCAAATCGGAATAAGTTATTCCGACAGCATATAAAAAAGGCCTGCAATTGCAGGCCTTTTTTTATTGAATCTCGATACAAACGTTTTGAGGTTCTGTAAAAAACCGAAGAGCCTCCCAGCCTCCCTCTCGACCTACACCCGAGTGCTTTACACCACCGAATGGGGTGCGCAGATCACGCAGAAGCCACGTATTAACCCAAACTATTCCGCTATCCAATCGCGCTGAAAATCGATGTGCTCGCGTAACATCGCCGGTCCACAGCGAAGCCGCTAATCCATATTCTGTAGCATTGGCCAACTCCAGTGCATGTTCTTCGTTTTTAAATGGCTGTATGGTAACCACCGGTCCAAAGATTTCCTCTCGGTTTGTTCTGCATTCAGGTCCAAGCCCCACAATTACCGTAGGCTCGATAAAGTACCCATTGGCACAGCGACCTTCGAGGAGTACACGTTTTCCGCCGCAGAGCACCGTACCTCCCTCCTCCTTAGCAAGTTCGATATAGGATAGAATCTTATTCATATGAGCTTCACTCACGACGGCTCCCGTCTTCGTTTCCTCGAGGAGCGGATCACCCACTTTCATGGCTGCTACCTTGGCTGTAAAATCAGCCACAAAACGTTCAAAGATTGTATCGTGAACCAGTATACGTGAACCGCAAAGGCATATTTGACCTTGGTTCGCAAAAGCCGCACGAAGTGTGGTGCGCATCATTTTATCGTAGTCGCAATCATCAAAAATGATCGTCGGATTTTTCCCTCCGAGTTCGAGCGATAGTTTCTTGAATTTAGGTGCCACCGCCGCTGCAATATGGGCGCCTGTAGCAGTTCCACCCGTGAATGACACGGCCTTTACTCGAGGGTGATTCACCAGTGCATTTCCCGCCTCGGCACCCAAACCATGAACGATGTTGAGCACACCGGCCGGCAGACCTGCTTCGATGCATAGCTTCGAAAACAAAAATGCCGTCATCGGTGTAATCTCGCTGGGCTTTGCAACCACACAATTACCTACAGCTAGTGCCGGCGCTATCTTCCATGTAAAAAGGTACAAAGGCAAATTCCAGGGCGAAATGCAGCCGACTACTCCAATCGGTTTGCGATTGGTATAATTAATTGCCCGATTCTCCATGATGTGCGCCTCGCTATTCCAATGCAGAATGGCCGTTGCAAAAAACCGAATGTTATCCTCAGCTCGAGGAATGTCCATTTGAGCAGCTAATGAGCGAGGTTTACCATTATCGATAGACTCAGCCTCTGCCAACGTCTCGCGATGCTCATGAATGAGATCGGCCAATCGAACCAAAATTGCTGAGCGCTCCGCCGCCGGTCGTTGCGACCAGGCGGGAAATGCAGTTTCAGCTGCCTCAACGGCCAACTGCACATCTGCCGAGTCGCCCGCAGGAATTTTACTGTAGCACTGACCGGTAGAGGGGTCGATATTATCGATATACTTCGCGCTCACCGGCTCAGTCAGCCGACCGTTTATGAAATGTGCAAGAATCTTCACGTCTAAAAATTTGTTCGACAAAGTAAGCGCAAGCGCTTGTTTATCCGAAAAGGCGTATTAAATTTGCAACCGCTTTGAATAAAAGCTGGCCATTGCCCGATAGTATAATGGCAGTACAACTGATTTTGGTTCAGTTTGTCTTGGTTCGAATCCAGGTCGGGCAACAAAAAAGTCAACCTTCCGGTTGACTTTTTTTTATTTAAGACTTTCTCATTTGTATGCGAGTGCCCGCGGCGATTGGCGATTCAGGAGAGGCCCCGTTCAACTTGCACAGCTGCTTAAGCTTAATACCGTGTTTCTGTGAAATGGAAAACCACGTTTCTCCTTCTACTGAAA
>JBKCGW010000546.1:0-12940 GCA_046303175.1 Flavobacteriales bacterium | reverse complement strand
GTTCACGTTGTAAGAAGCACCGGCTTCTACAGTTCCTACAAACACATCGGCTACTTTCTTACCGGTCATGTCGAGAACTTCGAGTGAAGTCTTCGCTGCATAAGCGGCCTTGAAGGTGAACACAGTGCTATTGTTTGCTGGGTTTGGAGATACAGCGATGGTGCTGCTGATGCGCTCGTTAGAGATCGCCTCAGTGTCGATAGTCGACTGACCTTCGTTGCCACCATTGCTTGCAACATTGCTGCTGAAGCTGATGTTCTGTGAGCAGGTAACTGAATTGCCTGAGCAATCAACTGCAGTCCATTGACGTACGATTTCGTAATCTGGGCAGCAATCCAATTCGAAGGCAAAGTCACCGGCACCTGAAACAGGGCTCAGCGGAGCACTTGGAGAAGTGTGGAACACACCGTTGTAGCTAAACCAACCACCGAAGCCGTTATCAGCCGCGTTGTAGTTGTTTGCTCCATCGCCCAACTGGAATCCGAAGTAGTTGTTTGAAGGTGCGTGAACCATGTTTACAGCAGAACCTGAATAGTCACCGAAACCTGTCAACTCAGCGTTTGCGCCAGGAGTCATCAAGAAGTAGGTCCATGATGGGTGGTTTGCACCAACGCCACCACAATCATCCTTGAAGCTGGTTGGGAACTCTTGTGAAGACCAAGTGCTCCAATCCATGTTGCCGGCAAACCAAACATCAACATTCCAACCATTTGTTGGGTTAGCAGCGTTGCGCATGGTAGCAGTCAAGTGCATGGTGCTATCAGGGTATTGAACCAAGCTACCGCCGTCTACAGTGTAGTAACGGTGAGCAGATGGCATGTTGAACATGGCCATTGCCCAGTCATATGGGTATCCACATGGGTTACCTGCAGGACGTGCCGGAGTCATCAAGTTGCAATCAGCAATTGAACCTTCAGCAGGCGCTTCACCTAAGAATAATTGTTGGAAGATAACTTGTACATTATCATCACAAGAGTCAAAAGCAGTTACATCAGCAGGAGCTGGAATTGCATCTTCGCAAGCCAATACCAAGTCTGAAGGACAACCATTAAGAACAGGCTCAGTAGTGTCTTCAAAAGTGATGAATTGAACGAATGGAGTACTTGCGTTACCGCAAGCGTCTACAGCAATCCAAGTGCGATCGAAACCGGTTGTGCAACCGAATTCGAATGAAGCACCATCTGCATAGCTCATGGTGAATTCGCTGCAATTGTCAGTAGCAACAGGCGTTACAACGTCGGCTTCAGAACCACACTCGTAAACGAATGAAGTCTGATTCTCACTCCATACTGGACCGTTGTTATCCGCAACGTTGATGATTTGTGTGTGTGCTGCTGAGTTGCCACAAGCATCGATAGCAGTAAACGTGCGCTCGATGGTGTAGTTAGCAGGGCACAAGCCTGGCACGATAACATCGTTGTGAGTAATTGTAACATCTGAACAGTTGTCTTCAGCGCTTACCGAAGCCACAACGTCTTCATCAGAGCAATCGCGGTTTTCGTTTTGTGGTAAGCTAGTGAATACAGGAGCTGTGCTGTCTACAATAGTAATGGTACGTGATACAGTGGTAGCATTTCCACAAGCATCTGTAGCGGTCCAGTTCTGATTGATGATGGTAGAACACCCGTCTTGTGAAACGCTAGAAGTAGCGGTCAATTGCAACTCATCGTCACAGTTGTCGCTCCAAACAGGAACATAAGCAGGTGTCTCTTCACCGCACTCAATAGTAGCGTCTACAGGAGCAACTTCAACCGAAGGAGCAGTAACGTCAATCAAGGTGATAACCTGTTGGATCAGTCCTTGAGTTTCGTTTCCACAAACGTCACTTACATAGTATGTGCGGATGATTTTTCCGGCACAACCGCCACTAACTGACTCGTCAGAGAAGGTAATGTTAACCTCGCTGCAGTTGTCGTTTGCTGAAATCATGATTGCATCAGAAATCTGGTCGCAAGGCATTTCGATTTCTACCGTGAATGGATTTACTACAGGAGCAGTTGTATCTACGATAGAGATTTCCTGTGTGAATTCAGAAGTATTTCCACACTCATCGCTGGCGATCCACAAACGTGTGAAGAATGATTCGCATGAAGTACCTTGAACTTCGCTGTCCAAGTATTCCATAGAAACAGCTCCACAATTGTCGGTAGCGATTGGAGCAACAACCGGAATTTCAGTGTTGCACTCATATGTGAATTCACTTGCTTGCTCTTCGAAAACAGGAGCAGTTTCATCCAATACGGTGATGTATTGTGATTGAACAACTTCATTTCCGCAACCATCGTTTGCACGGAATGTACGGATGATGGTGTAAGATTGTGGGCATGCGCCTGCTTCGATTACATCAGCAGATTCAACCACAACGTTAGCGGTGCAGTTGTCTTCAGCAATTGGAAGTTCAGTAGCAGGAACTACGTCTTCACAGCTCACTGTAATGTCAGCAGGGAAATTAACGAAAACAGGAGCAGTTGTATCAACTACGTGAGTAGTGCGAGATACTTCTGAAGTGTTTCCGCAGTAATCTGTAGCTACCCATGTGCGAATGATATCGTATGAGTTAGCACAGTTGTCATCGGTTTCAACGATTTCTTCCATGTACTCAACAGTTACGTCACCACCGCAGTTGTCAGCGCCGGTAACACCGCCGTTGTCGTTCAACGATACTTCGCTGCACTCAACAGTCATGTCAGAAGGCACACCTACGAAAGTAGGAGCGGTAGTGTCCATGATAGCAATGAATTGCTCAGCTTCTGTTGTGTTACCACAAAGGTCAGTTGCGCGGTAGATGCGGTGCAATACACCCAAGCAACCACCCGATTGGTGAATTTCAGAGATTACTTCAACGTTCACACCACCACAGTTGTCTGAAGCAGGGATAGTATCCGGAATCTGATCACACTCAATGTGTGCATAGTATTCGAATGCATCGAATACAGGAGCAGTTGTGTCTTCAACGTGGATAGTTTGTGTATACGTTTCAGTTTCATTCTGGCACTGATCGTAACCAGACCAAGTGCGAACCAAAGTGTAATTGTTTGGACAATTTCCATCGATACGAACTTCGTTGTAAACCAATGTTGGATTAGCATCGCAATTGTCAACCAATGTTACGTTTGCAGCAGCTGGAACAGCGTCACACTCAACAGTCAATTCCGCAGCAGGCAAATTGCCCATTTGAGGAGAAGTAGTGTCAACAATAGTGATTGTTTGAACACACTCTGAGCGGTTGTCGCAAAGATCTGTAGCTGACCATGTGCGAGTGATTGTTGTGTTGCAAGCATCGCCTGAAACAACTTCGCCGAGGAAGGTAACAATAACGTCACCATTGCAATTGTCGGTAGCTGTTGGAGTTGCCAAAGCAGGGATTTCCTGGTCGCACTCAATGGTGAGGTTTGCAGGACAATCAACGAACTCAGGAGCAGTAGTGTCTTCAATTACGATTTGCTGAGTAGCAATCAAAGCGAAGCCATTTTCGTTTTCAGAACGATAGAAGTAAGTGAATGAGGTGTTGTGAGGGCAGCCGCCTTCTACAGGTACATCTTCACATTCTGTATCAACATTCACGTCGCCGTGTCCGTTAACGTGCTCACCATTAACAAAACCATCGTAGCTAAACCAACCCGACATACCGTTGTTACAGTTTTTGTTGTTGGCACCTTCTCCGATTTGGAAACCGAAGTAGTAGTTTGATGGAGTGTGGTACATATAAAGAACGTCACCTGCCAATTCACCGGCTCCTGTTAGGGTGGAGAAGCCGCCTTTCATTTCGTAATACAACCAGTCTTGGTGGTTGGCAGTAGCGCATGGCAACAACAAGTCGTTTTTGTAGTTACGACCCATGTTGTCCCACTCTGTCCAAGTGCTCTTGTTTTCGAACCAAAAATCAACGATAAACTTCTGGTTTGCATTCACGTTGTTTTGAACTGTTCCAAACAAGTGAGCAGTATTATCAGAATATTGTTCAAACGTACCACCGTTCATGTCGAAGTTGAAGTATGCAGATGCTGCATCGCCTTCAGCTGCGAGTTCAGGCAACCAAAGAGACCAGTCAACACCAGGGCCCAAAGCCGTAACTGCTTCGCAGATTACTTCAGGGCTTCCTGTTTCGCTCTCCCAAGTTTCGATTTCACCGTAGAAACCGGTGCACTCGTCATAAGCATATACTCCTTCCTGGAAGCCGGGCTTGTCTTCCAAGCACTGAACAGTGATAACAGAGTCAACACCGTAAATAGAGAAAGGAACGCAAGGAATTACTTCCAGCACTTTCGGACAACGATCATTGTAGCAGTAAATGTCATCTACCTGGAAAGTGATGTTGTAGATACCAACTTGCGCCTCGGTAGGAGTCCATGAGAACAAAGCGCTAACGGGATTGGTAGATGCTGTATCCTGAACCAATGTTGCGCCTGCTGGAAGCACGGTAGATGAAATAGTAAGTGCCTGGTCAGCATCAGCGTCATTACCGAAGATTGACATGGTAAATGGCTGGTCGGCAGGCAAGGTAAGGGTATCAGTAGGATTGCAATTGCGAGAAGAAGCGATTGTTGGCACTTCGTTCGGGTAAATTTCGCAGCACTCAATAGTAAGGTCATACAGTACCGGAGTTTCGTTGATGGTTACACCGCGGAAAAGACTTGTACGTATTTCAACATAGCGACCGGTAACGCCGGCGCAGCAGAATTCTTGACCATTTCCAACTTCTACGAAATCAAGAAGGCCTAACCCAAGCAAATTATCAGAAGCACGAGCTTCTACTTTAATACCTGTTTGATCTGGAGTTTCAGCATTCCAGCTGATTTTTCCCCATTTACGTCCGGCAGCTTGACCATCATGAATTACAGTCCAAGTTCCTGAAGGAACGGTAGCATTGATAGAAACGAAACCGGTCATGTCGCTGTACGTGTATGCACCGGCGCCAGCGCCCAAGTCAACAGTCAAATCAACAGCACCAATACGATGTCCACCACCGCCGATCTCACCCGCATTTGGGTCGATACGTTGTGCAGTGTTACCATTGATACTTGCAGTCCATATTTTTCCATTAGGGTCAACTGCAATACCGATAGGTCCTGCACCTGCAGCGCCTAATTGAATGTTGCCCACGTATGTTCCATCCGTTTTCAGGTGACCTATTGTTGTTGCAGGCCCTAAAAGAGAGTGCGCAACAAAAACGTTTCCGTATGCGTCAACACCAACACCTTGAGCATGGAAGCTACCATGTTGGTATGAGCCAATGATATCTCCATTAGGAGTCATTTTAACAACTCGGTTACCATTCACGTCAGTTGCCCAGATCTCACCTGTGTTAGGGTCGATACCGAGACCATAGTCACCATTTCCGGAGATATTGGTTGATACACCGGTAATTGTGTTGTATTTCAGAATTGGCGCGTTAGGACCACTAGCTGACCACAATATTCCATTGCCATCAATCAAGCCGCCATAACCACCTGTACCTGTATTGAATAAGGTACCTGGGATAGGTTGTCCTGTTTCACCATTGAGTTTTTCATGGTATCTGTTTGAACTTCCTCCAACCCAAATATCACCATTCGCGTCGACCGCAATGGTTCGAGCGCCGGTAGCGAATACTCGGGTGTATACGCTGATAGCCTCGTCTTCAGCTGTATCAACGCCTCCGTCATTATCAACTCCACCGGCATTGGTCCAAGCCAAAATATTTCCCAATCCTTTAGATGTCTTGATAAGGCCATCGCCATCTCTATCAACACAGGTGTTGTAAAGGAAGGGGGGTTTGAGATATTGTCCATTTGTATTGGGAGTTCCATCAGCGTCGCAACGGGTTCCACCAAGCGTAATACCAATGCGAATTACCGATCCTTTCTGAACTCCATTGATTGAACTGCTTTCTCCGCGATTGGAAACCCAAACGTTTCCAAATTCGTCAACAGTTGTCCTTGACGGATCTTTTCCGCGGCCGTTGGGTGCAGAAGCATATTCCCCAACAATTTCGCCGGTGACAACATTAATCCTTACCACAGTACCACGGGCACTGCAGGGGATGTAAACGAATGGTAGCGGTTGTCCGGGTTGATCCAGACGCAGGCTTCCGGATACACTCGTGTTCACACTAAGAAGAAGTCCTTCATTGAAGTCTTCATCCGATGTAAAGGTGCGTGTGCAACCGGCAGAAGGATCGGCAACTTGGGAATACATATTCCCTGTTCCCCACAAAGCAAACAGTAAACAGACAAGAAATGTCTGGAAGGAAGCGGACATGCGCCAGCTTTTCGTGGCAGCGTGATCCAGGCTTCCAATGGAACGTTGAAGTTTTTCCATTGAAAATAGAATTTAGTTTGTAAATCAGTTAGTTAGCGTAGGTTCCACGCGAGGGGACTAGCTAGTTTTTAGTTTTCAGATACAAAGATACATAACAATTCGACAAAACGCAAGAAAAAAGTTATGAAAATGCAAAAAATGTAGATGAATAAGTTTGAGATGCGAGATGCGAGTGGCGAATGGCGAGTGGCGAGATCGGAATAGAGAATGGAGAATGGAGAAAGAAAAGTCGCTCCTCTTCTCCATTCTCCATTCTCCATTCTCCATTCTCCATTCGCCCCTCGCCATTCGCCGCTCGCCCCAAAAGAAAAGCCCCCCCGCTTTCGCGAGAGGGCTTTCCAAGTTAGGTTATGACCGATGGATTACTTGTTGATGATCAAACGATCGATCTTCACGTCAGTGCCATTGATCAAGCGGTACGTGTACACACCGGTAGCGAGGTCGCTCACGTTGAAGTTCACGTTGTAAGAAGCACCGGCTTCTACAGTTCCTACAAACACATCGGCTACTTTCTTACCGGTCATGTCGAGAACTTCGAGTGAAGTCTTCGCTGCATAAGCGGCCTTGAAGGTGAACACAGTGCTGTTGTTTGCTGGGTTTGGAGATACAGCGATGGTGCTGCTGATGCGCTCGTTAGAGATCGCCTCAGTGTCGATAGTAGACTGACCTTCGTTGTCATCATTGCTTTCAACGTTTGCGCTGAAGCTGATGGTTTGCGTGCAAGTGCTAGTGTTGCCAGAGCAGTCAATAGCAGTCCATGAACGCTCGATGGTGTAGTCTGGGCAGCAATCCAATTCGAAAGCAAAGTCACCTGCACCACTTACAGAAGAGAAGTTCTGTTCTGCATTGGCACGGAATGAACCGCTGTAGCTGAACCAACCACCGAATGCATTGTCAGCATTGTTGTAGTTGTTAGCACCATCACCCAATTGATATCCGAAGTAGTTGTTAGATGGAGCGTGAACGAGGTTGATAACTGAACCTGCGTAGTTACCGTAACCGATCAACTCAGCACCAGGACCAGCCTGCAACAAGAAGTATGTCCATGAAGCGAAGTTGTCATCATTTCCACCGCAATCAGCCTTGAAGCTGGTTGGGAAGCTTTGAGAAGACCAAGCAGCCCAATCCATACCACCGTTGAACCATACATCTACGTTCCATCCTGTGCCAGGATTCAACACGTTCTCGAGTTGAGCAACCAAGTGCAATGAACCGCCTGGGTATTGAACCAAGCTACCATCTACAACCTGGAACCAACGGTGAGCAGAAGGCATGTTGAACATAGCCATTGCCCAGTCGTATGGGTATCCGCATGGGTTACCGGCAGCACGAGCAGGAGTCATCAAGTTGCAATCAGCAATTGAACCTTCAGCAGGAGCATCACCGATGATTACTTCCTGGTAGTAAACCTGAACATCAGAATCACAACCATCGATAGCAGTTACTTCAGCAGCAGCAGGAACTTCGTCGTTGCAGTTCAATACCAAGTTCGAAGGACAACCATTGAGAACAGGCTCAGTAGTATCTTCAAACGAGATGTACTGTACGAATGGAGAACTTGCGTTACCACAAGCATCTACCGCAATCCAAGTGCGCTCAAATGCGCTAGTGCAACCCAATTCGAATGAATTACCATTTGCGTAGCTCATAGTGAACTCGCTGCAGTTATCAGAAGCAACCGGAGTTACTACTTCAGCATCAGAACCGCACTCGTATACGAATGAAGTCTGATTCTCACCCCATACCGGACCATTGTTGTCAGATACGTTGATCATTTGAGTGTAGGTAGCGAAGTTGCCACATGCATCGGTAGCAGTGTAAGTGCGCTCGATAGTGTAAGAAGCTGGGCACAAGCCTGGTACGATAACATCGTTGTGTGAGATGGTTACATCTGAACAGTTGTCATCAGCATTGGCTTCAGCAACAACATCACCTGCAGTGCAATCGCGCTCTTCATTTGAAGGAACTGAAGTGAATACGGGTGCAGTGCTATCTACGATGGTGATAGTGCGAGAAACGGTTGTTGAGTTTCCGCATGGGTCAACCGCAGTCCAAGACTGGTAGATAACAGTAGTGCAAGGATCTTCAGTGATTTCCTGTGAGTTTGACAAAGTCAAGTCTTCAGTAGCAGCGCAGTTGTCAGACCAGATTGGGATGTAAGCAGGAACCTGCTCACCACACTCGATTTGAACATCAGCAGGAGCAACTTCTACTGCAGGAGCAGTAACGTCAATCAAGTTGATGATTTGTTGTGTCAAACCAGTAGTAACATTACCACATACATCGCTTACAGAGTAGGTACGGATGATGCGACCTGCGCAAGTTCCGCTAACGTGCTCGTCAGAGAAAGTGATGATCACTTCGTTGCAATCTTCAGCTGAAATCATGATTTCATTGCTTACTGCATCGCAAGGCATTTCAACTTCTACAGTGTATGGATTCACAACCGGAGCTTGAGTGTCTACGATAGTGATGTACTGGTTGAATGTTGAGCTATTGCCACACTCGTCAGTAGCAGTCCATGTGCGGGTGATAACACCTTGGCATGAGTTGCCAGCAAGTTCAGAGTCAGCGTAGGTCAACGAAACTGAACCACAGTTGTCGGTAGCGCTTGGCTCAACAACAGCAATCTCAGCACCGCACTCGTAAGTGAATGTGTTGCCCTGCTCATCGAAAGATGGAGCGTACTGGTCAATTACATATACGTAGCGAGTTTCAACAGCTTGGTTACCGCAGTTGTCGGTAGCACGGTAGGTACGCTCCATAGTGTAAGTCTGTGGGCAGTTACCATCGATACGTGATTCTTCTACAGTGATTACAACATCGCTGTCACAGTTGTCAGCAGCAGTATACCCACCGAATCCTGGGATAGTCTCGTCACAGTTTACAGTAACGTTCTCAGGAAGTGAAGTGAAGTATGGGTTAGTAGTATCCACGATAGTAACAACAGTTGTAGCTGTAGTTGAGTTACCGCAATGGTCAGTAGCAGTCCAAGTGTAGGTTTCAACAGTTGAGCAACCATCTGTTTCAGAAGCGAAATCAGATGTGATATCCAATTCCTGGTCACAGTTGTCAGAGAATTGAGCAGGAGATACAGAGTACTCATTGCCACATTCTACAGTCATGTTCTCAGTTTGTGCTACGATTACCGGAGCAACTGCATCAGTCAAGTGAATGATTTGTGCGAATTCAGCAGAAACATTACCACAGATGTCTGTAGCAGTGTAGTGACGGATCACATTACCTGCACATGAACCTGATACCATCTCGTCAGAGAAAGTAACGTTGTACTCGTTGCAGTTGTCAGCAACATCAACGTAGATACCTGCGTAGTCATCGCATGAACGATCGATTTGATTGGCACCGCTGATAACAGGAGCAGTAGTATCCTGGATGTGGATGTACTGAGTAAATTCAGATGCATTACCACACTCGTCAGTAGCAGTCCAAACACGGTGGATAGTGTTGTAGCAAGAGTTTCCTTCGCCGTTTGAATCAACATGGCTCAAGGTAACTTGACCGCAGTTGTCGCTAGCTTCCGGAGTGATAACAGGAATTTCGGTGTTGCACTCGTAAGTGAAATCATTTCCTTGCTCAGCAAATACAGGAGCTGTTTCGTCAACTACAGTGATAGTCTGTGTTTCTACACGCTCGTTCATGCAGTTATCGTATGCACGGAATGTGCGGTAGATAGTGTAGTTCTGTGGGCATGAGCCTGGCATGATGTCCTCTCCCAATGCAACGTCCACATCAGAATCACAGTTGTCAACTACAGTTGGGTATTCAACAGCAGGAATTTCGTCGTCACAGCTAATAGTCATATCAGCAGGGAAGGTTACGAATTCAGGAGCAGTAGTGTCCTGTACGTGCGTTGTGCGAGTAGCAGTAGATTGATTGTCGCAGTAGTCTGTAGCAACCCAAGTACGAATGATGTCGTAAGTCTCAGGGCAGTCATCGTCCTGGCCAACGTATTGCTCGCTGTAAGTAATTACTACTTCATGACCGCAGTTGTCAGAACCGGTTACGCCGCCATCGTTGTTTAGAACAACCTCAGAGCACTCTACAGTGTTCTCTTCAGGAAGACCAACAAACTCTGGAGCTGTAGTATCCATGATTGAAATGTACTGAATTGCATCTGCAGTGTTTCCACAAGCATCAGTAGCGCGGTATAGGCGATACAATACACCCAAGCAACCACCTGAATTCAATACTTCTTCCACAACTACTACTGCAGCTTCGCCACAGTTGTCGCTAGCAGAAATTACAGCAGGAATCTGATCGCACTCGATGTGAGCGTAGAACTCATAAGCATCGAATGTAGGAGCGGTAGTGTCCTGAACGTGGATAGTTTGAGTAAATGTCTCAGTTGTATTCTGGCACTGATCGAAACCATACCATGTGCGAACGAGAGTGTAGTTAGATGGGCAATTGCCATCGATACGCTCTTCATTGTATACCAATGTTGGGTTTTGGTCACAGTTGTCTGTGATAGAAACTTCAGCAGCAGCAGGAACAGCATCGCATTCAACGGTGATTTCACCTGAAGGCAAGTTGCCCAATGCAGGTGCAGTTGTGTCAACTATTGTAATTACCTGAACACAATCAGCACGATTACCACAAATGTCAGTAGCAGACCAAGTGCGTGTAAGTGTAGTATAGCAAGCGTTGCCTTCTGATACTTCACCGAGGTATTGAATAGTAACATCACCTGAACAATTGTCAATAGCTTCGATACCTTCAGCTACAGGAGCTGCAGGATCAGAGCACTCCATTGTGAATGACTCAGGGCAGTTGCTGAATACAGGAGCTGTAGTGTCGTTTACATTGATTTGCTGTGATGCGATTGAAGCATGACCACATCCATCCACTCCACGATAGAAATATGTGAATGAAGTGTTGTGCGTGCAATCATTAAGGTTGATGTCTTCGCACTGAAGATCTACGTTCACGTCACCGTGACCGCTAATAGCTTGTGCACCCATGAAACCTTCGTAGGTGAACCAACCTGACATACCGTTTTCACAATTCTTATTGTTTGCACCTACACCGATTTGGAAACCGAAGTAGAATGAAGCAGGCATGTGATAGATGTACAATTCAGTTCCTGCCAAATCACCTGCACCGGTAAGGGTAGAGAAGCCGCCAACCAATTCGTAATAGTTCCAAGACTGGTGGTTGTCGGTAGCACAAGCGAGCAAAAGATCGTTTTTGTAGTTGCGACCTTGACCTGACCATGTAGCCCAGTCAGCCTTGTTTTCAAACCACAAGTCAACGATGAATTCTTCTGAAGCATTCACTGTGTTAACTACGGTACCGTGCAAATGAGCAGTACCGTCGGCGAATTGGTCGAAGTGACCACCGTCGGCATTGAATACGAAGTTTGCACCTGAAGCAGAAGAAAGAGTAGGCAACCATACAGCCCAGTCAGCGCCGGGGCCGAAAGCTGTAGAAGCCACACACTCGCTTTGTACTGCGCCTGTTTGGCTACTCCAGTTTTGAATTGAACCATCACCGCTGCAAGCATCAACTACACCTACTTCCTGGAAGCCGGGAACGCCTTCTAGGCATTGTACGTTGATTTCGCTTTCAAGGCCGATAATTTCAGGACCTTGAGTGTCTTGAGAAGTAATGATTTGAGTGCATACTTCAACGATGTTACCCAATGAAACAATCCATGTACGAGAAATAACTTTTCCGCATGGGTTGCATGAGATAATCACATCTTCGAAGTTGACGTGCAATTCTTCCTCGCAGAATTCTCCGCTAATACCGGGAGTTCCTGTAAGGTCGAAATTGCCTTCCTGACCGCACTCTACTGTAACGTCTTGCGGACAAAGAACATGGAGTGCCAATTCGCATGGCTGCTCACTGTTTCCGCCTTCGTCACAAACTCCCAGCTGATCACCGTGATCCAGATGGGCCTGAACTGCAGTTGGATTTACATAGATGGTAATAGTTCCGCCGTTGCCGAGCTGGTGACAAATGGCGACATCGTTGTCATCGTCATCATCATCATCATTGTCATCATCATCATCATCGTCATCATAGTCATCATCATGATCATCATCGTCATCATCGTCATCATCATGATCATCATCGTGGTCGCTGTCACGATAAACTGAATCGGTAGATGCAGAAAGAGTACTGTCGGATTGCGCAATCGCAAATCCGCCACCCAACATCAAAAACATAAAGCAGAGAAAAAATGCCTTGAGAGCATTCAGAGATCGGGCATTGAAATTTTCAATACCGCCAACAAGTGTTGTGCACGAATTCGTAAAGAAATTCATCTTGTTTAGTTTTTAGTTTGACAAATGTTTAAGAATTTGTCTCAATAGGGGAAAGACGTAATTCAGTTTTAGCTCGACAAAGATAGAATTGAATTAGACGAAAATCCAAATAAATTCGATAAAATTTTTTACATCATTGATTGTCAAGGTCAAAAAAAACAAAATAGATGTAATTACATAGCGTAAACCGGCCCTATTCGGGATGTCCACGAAGGAAAAAAATGCTTTTCGAGTGCTTTTCGGTTAGATCGAACAAGAATCCGAGAAGGTAAAGGATGAGTGTACCTCTATTTTTGGTTCATGAATGACAGAATTATTGTAGCAATAGCTCCACTTCGAAGAGAGCCCTC
>JBKCGW010000545.1:0-2736 GCA_046303175.1 Flavobacteriales bacterium | reverse complement strand
GCAACCCAACTCACCTACCGACGATATTGAAGACATCGTTTGGCAGGTGTTCAATGCATGGGCTTTCGGTGTGGGTGATTTAGTGCTCGGCACCAACCCCGTTTCGAGCGACCCACAATCGGTGGCGCGCATCGAATCGGCACTCTACGACATACTCACCACCTTCGAGCTGGAACACACGATGCCGCATTGTGTGCTCTCGCATATCGACATTCAAGCTAGTGTCGAAAGCATGCAGCCCAATACAACGGGCGTGTGGTTCCAGAGTTTGGCCGGCACCGTACACGCCAACCAAACGTTTGATGTCACCATCGAAAAAATGCAAGCACATGCCGACGCGCGCACCGATACGCGCTTTGGACTCTATGCCGAAACAGGACAAGGCGCCGACGGCACCAACGGCCATGGCGAAGGTTTCGACATGGTGGTACACGAGTCGCGGAAATATGGCTTTTTGCGCGCATTGAAGATTCGCATGCGACAGAATCAGGAAATGCGCCCACTCGATCAGATCAATTTGCCCGAGACAGAACCGTGGGTGTTCCTCAACGATGTGGCCGGTTTCATAGGTCCTGAAGTATTCCGCACCAAAGAGCAGCTCGTGCGTTGTTGCCTTGAAGACCTCGTCATGGGCAAGCTACACGGACTCACCATCGGACTCGACATCTGCACTACACTGCACATGGATGTAACGCTTGATGATCTCGACTGGTGCATCGATCAGATTATGCCGGCCAACCCGGGTTACATCATGGCATTGCCCACGAAAAACGACCCGATGCTGAGTTACCTCACCACGTCGTTTGCCGATCATGTGCGCGTTCGCGAAAAGTTCGGATACAAAGTCAACGACCCGATGTGGGAGTTTTTCCAACGCCTCGGTGTCATCGGAACCGACCAAAAACCCACCGCTGCATTCGGCCAACCAACGCACGTATACCTACAGTATCGCTTGGCCAAAGGTGACACACGAGCCACAGAAGCCATCCTGGCTGAAGGCGAAGCGGCCATTGAGCGCGTGCGCAAAAGAGGAGTTCCTATTGCGGTTGGTTACGGGGATCAAACCTGGAAACCCGAACCGACACTCGATAAAGAAATACGCGACCTCTATGCCGATGCGAAATATTGTTTGTGGACCGAGTTCGACAACGGATTCCTCAAGACACTATCGAATGCACTGATCATACAATCGATGTCGGTCGATAAGGTTGATTACGTCTACCACCCTGCCAGTGGTGAAAAACTCGCAACTTCTTCTTTAGCCGCTTTGCAATCACTGAAGAGTTCTTGGCGCAACACTCCGCCCGATGTGCAGCTTGTCATCTCCGACGGACTCAATGCGCGTTCACTGATGGACGTCGGGCATTTGCCCCCTTTTCTCGAAGAACTGCAAAAGCAGTTTACGCAGATGGGAATTTCCATGAGTAAGAAGCCTATTGTAATTAAGCGAGGAAGAGTGCGTGCCGGATACAAAGTCGGTGAAACTCTATTCGGTACAGGAGGCTCCGGCAAGCACAGCATCCTCCACATCATTGGGGAGCGCCCCGGAACCATGCACCGCAATTATTCGGTTTACATCACAACGGCCTCGGCCAATACCTGGGACGAAACCGGCAAAGTAGATCATGATATCACGCGGGTTGTTTCGGGTATCAGCGACACAGCGTACTCTCCTATCGACGCTGCGCTCGAAATAGCTAAGTTAGTCGCAGGCCTAAGAAACGATTAGCCTCCAAAAATCCACTCATTCAAGAGTCGACCTTGGCCCAGCACAGCCCATGAACCCGCAATGAGGATGCCTCCCACATACAATTGAATCATGGCACTTTTATGTCCGCGAATATCACCGGTGCGTGCCGCCTTCCACGCTGTTGGAACTGCCCATATTGTCAATGCACTTAGCAAATGCAGCCAACCGAAATGATGAAACAGCGGATCGGGCTCTGCTGATGGCATGAATAACGTCCACACGCCGGTAAAAGCCATCAGCACCATATACACCTTTCCGAGTGACTTGTGAACAGCACTTCCCTTTCTGGCAATTAGCAGATAAGTACCTATTAGAATAGCCGGCAGCAAAGCCGCCAAGTGCACATAGACCATCCAGAGCATGAGCGAGTGTTTTAAAACGGGCTCGAAGTTCGTTCGATTTGCGATAGGTACAGCGCTCGCCATCTGAAATAAATTTAACCGCAAAGGCGCAGAAAACGCAAAATAGCTTGGCGCAGCCACACGCCCAATCCGTAATCCGTAATCCGTAATCCGTAATTATCTCAACCGCAAAGGCACAGAAAACGCGAAGAGAACTGGCACTTCTACTCCCCAAGAAACTCCTACCCTTTCCCGTACTTAGTACTTCGTCATTAGTGCCTTCCCAAAACCTTTCCCCTTACACCTTTCCCCTCCCCCTCCCTCCTATATTCGCAAAAAATTCCCTATGCGTTTCTCCATCCTCATTGTCCTGTTGGCTATCGCCGTTCAAGCATTCGCTCAAGAAGAATTGCTCTTTCAACAACCCTCCGCGCCGATTTTACAATTGGCCGATTATGAAAGGCCGCCGTCCATTTCACCCGATAGCAAAAAGGACATGGTCCTGTTTTCTTACCGAGACACTTATAAGTCGTTACAAGACTTGAATCAGGATGAACTTCGCTTGGGCGGTTTGCGCGTGAATCCAACACTCAACATTTCTTCTACCCAATCCTACGTAACCAACCTCAAGCTGCGCAAGCTGTT
>JBKCGW010000544.1:0-6876 GCA_046303175.1 Flavobacteriales bacterium | reverse complement strand
GTCAAAAGTAATGACTTGCAGGTATGACAGCCTCGTGACAATGCTCAATCTGCATATTAGGCAGCCGTTTTTATTTTCGCACCCTATGAAATCTGTCTTTATCACTGCCCTTGCTGTTGTATCAGCGTTGCTAGCCTCAGCTCAGAACGGAACAACCGATGAGCTCATCCACTACCCTGCAGAGAAGCACCTGGCCAATGTGCGCCAACTCACGTTTGGTGGGAACAATGCTGAAGCTTATTGGGATTTCAGCGGTGAGAAATTGTCATTTCAAAGCGACAACAAGAATTGGACAAAGGGATGCGATCAAATCTTCATTCTTGATACGAAGCTTGAAGCAGACAGCAATAAGCGTAAGCTCCTTTCCACGGGCAACGGACGTACTACCTGCGCATTCTTCATGCCCGACAACAACTCGGTAATCTATGCCAGTACTCACTTGGCCATGGATAGCTGTCCTCCTGTTCCGGTGAAGGAGAGCGGTAAATATGTGTGGCCCATCTATCCGGAATACGACATTTTCCAGGCCGACCTATCCGGTAAAATCATCAAGCAGTTTACCAACGAAAAAGGCTACGATGCTGAGGCTACGGTTTCCCCCAAAGGCGACAAGATTATTTTCACGAGCACTCGCTCGGGCGATCTCGATTTGTGGATCATGGATATCGATGGGAAAAACGTCAAGCAGATTACCAGCACCCTTGGCTACGATGGCGGTGCTGCATTCTCGGCCGATGGTTCGCAAATCGTTTGGCGCGCCTCACGTCCTTCGACCCCCGACGACATCAAAAAATACCGTGAACTGCTCGCACGTGATTTAGTGGAACCAACCAACCTGGAAATATTCGTTGCGAATGTCGACGGCAGCAATGTGCGCCAGGTAACCAACTTGGGAAATGCCAACTGGGCTCCCTACTTCCATCCCGATGGTAAGCGCGTATTATTCTGCAGCAATCACAAGAGCAAAATCGGCTTCCCGTTCAACATCTTCATGGTGAATGTGGATGGCACAGGTCTGGAGCAAATCACATTCGATACACAATTCGATTCTTTCCTCATGTTCTCGCCCGATGGCAAGAAAGTGTCATGGTGCAGCAACCGTCACAACGGACGCACACGCGACACGAACGTGTTTGTGGCAGACTGGATCGACTAAAAGTCAATGGTTGATTTCGGATAAAACACCTTCATTTCAATCACGGTACGGACGCGCAGCAGCGCGTCCATCCGTAAAAAAAAGAGATGCGCAACAGCGCGTAGGCAATAAAAAAGGGACGCACATCTGCGCGTCCCTCCTTGTTTTATAGAACTAGATTTTTTTTTATTTAGCGCGCGATTACAATTCGCGTAACGTCCTCACCAGCCTTCAGGGAATAGGTTCCTTCAGCCAGTGAACGCACATCGATTGTGTATAAAAGCTGTCCATTATTGGATGGTATGTTCAACACACGCTTGCCTACTGAGTCGAACATCTCGATGGCAGCTACTGCATTGACTAACTGAACCTGTACTTCATTTTGCGCAGGATTCGGAAACACGGACATAAAAGAGAGAGCTGTCTCCTCGACGTTGATGGTATTGCACACCGTAACCTCGAGTGGAATTTCGTATTGCTCGCCGAAGTTGCTGATGAGCAAAAGATTCGGTGAATAGCTACCCGGACTCAACGTAGAAATACCGGTAATGGTAATGGTAGTAACTCCTTGGTTATTGATAACGGAAGCAGAAGCAGTTGCTCCCCCCAAGCCATCCAAACCTACTGTTAATGGAAACGCCAAGTTTGCGTTGATGTCAATTTCAAAAACAACATCTTCCGTGCTGCATAAGTCCCAGCTATCTTGAGAGGTAGTGATGATGGAAGGCTTCACGATAAACATACCATCATACATGCTTGTAGCCAGAACAAGTCCGCTAGGCAAGTATGGATAATTACTCCATGTACCTGAGAATTGTGCGTTGTCGTTATCGGGATACAAATCAAAGAAACCGACCTCTGTTAAAGTGGATGTACCCACGCGAATAGCGTCCAACACGCGCACACCGCTTCGGTAGTTGCTCTCATAGATAAACTGATCCAACGCATACAGGTTGTGATCGATAGCCGGACTGGTGCCTTCATAGAAACCTTCGTAAGTCACATTGTCTAAATCGGTAATGTTGAAGATGTGAGTACGTGTTCCATAAGGCTGCTGATTATTACCCAGTGCCATCTCGTCCAACTCATCATTCATCAAGAAAAACTTTTTGTTTTTGGTAATCCATCCTTGGTGGAAATACCCTGTTGTACCCTCGCCGTTAAAGTTGTACTCACCAATAAGCTGGCAGTCTGTCTTAACGGTTACATCCACAATCGCCAGCCTATCGTTATCGCTGTTGGAACGTCCATTACAGGCAATCACGATTTCGCGGCCTGTGTAATCGGTATCGGGACCGTCGTACGTCCATGCAAAGCCATCGTGGGTGTAGCCGCTACCATCATAACCACCTGCAAGCGTCGGATTGAGTGGATCAGATACATCCACAATGTGCTCACCGCCGTTGTAGGTATTGGTACCATAGGCATAAACGAATCCGGAAACAGGATCCACATTTACAGTATGGCAATTGGAGAACTCATCATAATGCGCTGATTCTGAAAATGCCACAGGGGGATTGCTTACAGCATCGAGTTGCGTTAAATCAAACACCTGAAGACCGTGACCTTGAGCTTCACTCACAACATAGAGCCAGTTGCCATGTGACTCAACATCGCGCCACAAACTATTCGACGAATGCGTTGGCAACGTTCCAATCAATATAGGGTTAACAGGATCGGTAACATCAATAAATGAAGTTACATCGGCACAGCCCAAAATAGCGTATTCTTTGCCGGTTGCAGGACTTACCCAACCCCAAACGTCGTTGGTGTTTCCGTTGGGGTCGCAACCACATTCCTGCAAAGTCATGAACTTCATGAGGTCCATGTTGCGGCAGGGGTAATTTCCTGCCATTCCGTTCACACAAGCGGTTTGAGCAAATGCCTGTAGTGAAAGCGCTGCCAATGCCGGAAGGATTAGTGATTTCATCATAAAATTTGTATTGGACGAAGGTACATCAGATAAACAATTCGCAAATGAAAAGTTCACGTTCACTTGCTTTCTCAATGTGCAATTCAAGATTACCTTTGACGCATGACGGCTAAAAAAGAAAAGAACATTCGACTTATTGAAGTACCCAGCGAAGTAGGTGCCGGAACACGCGGTGCCAGCTTGGGTATTGAAGCAGTGAAAATTGCTGCACTTGACTTCCGCTCGAAGTTTTTCCGCAACTACAAGTCGATTGTTATTCCCAACGATAATCAGGCACTGCACCTTCCTCCGGGCAGTCGCTATGCAAAACATATACGCAGTGTTCTGAAAATGTACGAGCGCGTAGGCGCTGCTGTGCGTGATACTCTGCGCGATGGTCGATTCCCACTCATCATCAGCGGTGACCACAGCAGCTCAGGAGGTACCATTGCCGGAATTAAAATGGCTTACCCGGAGTCGCGTCTTGGGGTAATTTGGATCGATGCGCATGCCGATTTGCACAGCCCGTATACCACGCCAAGTGGCAACCTTCATGGCATGCCCCTCTCGACTGCCCTGAATGAAGACAACATTGAAGAAAAGGTCAATGACATCGATTACGAAGTCATTGAGCTTTGGGAAATGCTGAAGAACGTGGGTGATTTGTCGCCCAAAATTGAATACCGCGACCTCATATACATTACCCTTCGCGATTTCGAAGAGCAGGAAGCTGCGCTCATCAAGAAGAACAAGGTGAAGGTTGTGAGCACTAACGAAGTGCGTAAAACCGGTGTCACAAAGCTGAGTCGCGAATTGCTGAAATATCTCAGTCACTGTGATCGAATTTACATCAGCTTCGACGTAGACTCGATGGACCCTACCGTGAGTAGAGGAACAGGAACACCCGTGAAAGGAGGCATCAACGAGCGTGAAGCAGCTGACTTGATTTTGGAATTACTTCAGAACGAACGCACATGTTGCCTTGAATTCACAGAGATCAATCCGACGCTCGACAGTGAAAATGTAATGGCCGAAACCGTGTTCGAGATTCTGCAGAAAGTAGCCCGACAGGTGGAGATGATATAACGCTCAGTGAATAGTAAATACCGATCCTTCATTGGCCAAGGTCACGGTCTTGAAAACGGTTTCTGCCTCTTTTTTGAAATCTTCGTCGTTGGCATAGCGCGAGCTAAAGTGCCCCAGTATTAGACGCTTCGCACCGGAGCGTTGAGCCACCGTTGCTGCTTGTTTTGCTGTGCTGTGGAAGGTTGCCTTGGCGCGTTCCGATTCCGATTCCAAAAAGGTCGACTCGTGATACAAGGTGGTGCAACCGGTGACCATGTCAATGACCTTTTCACTGAAGGCTGTATCCGAACAATACGCATAACTCTTGGGCGGCTCAGGCTCCTCACATACTTCCTCGGGGGCAAGTGATTGTCCATTTACAAGCTCAACAGGATTTCCGTTTTTCAACTGAATTATCTGGCTTGGTTGAAGATCATAGCGTGCAATAGACTCTTTGGTAATCTTGGGCTTGCGCTCCTTCTCTTCGAACAAATAGCCACAGGTATCGATGCGATGCTTGAGTGGAAACGACCACACACGCAGCGACTTGTCATCGTAGATGCACTGCTTCACGTCGGTAGATACTTCGATAATTTCAAGCGGGTACTCGAGAAATGTTTGCGATGCCTTGAGTTGCATTTCGATGATGGCCTTTAACTCCTGCGGACCATAGACGGTGAGTTTTGCCTTTCGACCTAGTAGGTGCATACTCGAAATGAATCCCATAAGCCCCAGGTAATGATCGCCGTGCATATGCGAAATAAACACTTCATGGATGCGCTGCATTTTGATTTTGAACTTACGCATTTGCATTTGCGTGCCTTCCCCACAATCGACCAAAAAGAGCTTATCGTGAATGTTAAGCACTTGTGCCGAAGGGTTGTGCTTGCCTGTTGGGGCAGCAGCACCGCATCCTAATATGGTTACCTCGAATATCATCAAAAAAAAACCGTCCCGAAAGTACAGGACGGTTCGGTATTTCTATGTGTGAAAAATCTTAGTGCTGAACAACCATCTTACGGGTAGACTTGTAGCTTCCGCTCTGAATGGTGTAGAGGTAGATTCCCGCCGGCAAATTGGCAACGTCGATTGTCAAGCTGTTTTCCCCACGCTTACCGGCCATGGACTTGCTGATGATGCGCTCACCAACCATGTTCACCATGGTAAAGTCAACCTTGTCGTTGCTGCTCAGTGTGAAAGGCACGCGTGCGATGTTGTTAGCCGGATTCGGAGAAACAGCTCCCAATTCAAACACAGACTGCACCTCTTCTACTCCATTTGGATTAGCACAATCGTTTACGGTGAACACATAACCGGGAAATGAGAATGGTACTTCCAATTCACCGAGAAGTGAACTAATAGTTGCCATTACATTCAAGCTAACGGGAAACGCACCGGCCTGATTTGGAATACCCGAAACAACTCCGCAGTATTGACCGCCACCAACGAATGTGCAGTTGGTAGGGTTGCACTCTAGACTTAGACCCAAGTTACTGATGTCTACATTGCCATTGTAAGAGGCTCCTACCAGGGTAATGCTTTGAATGGTGGCACCAAACCCTCCAAATGTTGGGTCCAAAGCCCCCGGGTCGGTAGGTACCAAAAACCATATGGTCTCGTCGTACTGCTCATTTAAGCATGCTTGAGCCAATCCAACGGTAGTATCAGGATAAACACCATACTCAACATCACCGAAATTCCAATCGTCCGGATTGCATTGCGATGACGCAACAAAAAAAGAACAAAGAGCAAAAGCAGAAAGTATAATTTTCTTCATAGTCGGTTTAGATATCGCGTTCAACTTCTTCCATATAAACCAAATCAACAGCCTCGTTTTGGGTAGGTGTTATCTTCAAAACACTTTCCAATTGAGAAATGCTGATGAGCTTCTTGACCGCATCCTGCAATCCACACAGAACAAACGAACCGTTTGAATCACGGCACAGGCGATTGCCTACAAGCAATGCGCTCAGACCCGAAGAGTCGATATAACGGGTTTCGGTCAAATCAATAATCAAGTTCTTGTGGCCCTCCTTATTCATCATCACAATTTCGCTCTTCAACTCAGGCGCATGCAGTGCATCTAGCTTTTCCACTTTGGAAGCAATCACTGCTACTTTATCTTTTTGAATAACTTCAAATTTCATTGTTTTCGGGTTTGGGTCAAATGTAAACGCTTTTTCTCAAAAGACCTCAATCTGGGTATTGAAAGTCTTCAACCGTCATGAGTTTATTTTAACGATGTTCTACCACAAATTTTTGAGTCAAGTGCGACCCGTTTTCGGCTATGAACGTGATGAAATAAACACCGGGTGCAAGGTTGCCGCATGTAATTTCTTCTCTCTCCGAACGAATTGGGGCCGAAGAAACCCAAGCTCCTTGCGCGTTGAATAGGCGGTATTCTTTCAATCGGCGGAAATCGGAGCAACGAACATTCAACACCTCATCAGCAATGCTTGGGAAAATCTGAACATCCGAAAATGCCAATTCCTGCTCCTCGATGCTCAATGGCAAACAAGGCTGGGTGGCATTGTTGGGATCGAGGTAAGCTCCATCCATGAAAACCTCTCCGGTTTCCAAGGGGTCGAGCCATTCTTTGAGCTTCTGGGTAGCTGAATTTGGATTGTCATCCCAGTTCTTGTCCATTTTGCCATAGAAATCAGGGGCCGTAGGACTGGTGCAATACGAGCTACCACCGGTTAATTGTCCAACAATGCGCTTATCTTGATTGAAGATTGGAGAGCCCGAAGATCCTCCTTCTGTC
>JBKCGW010000543.1:0-5599 GCA_046303175.1 Flavobacteriales bacterium | reverse complement strand
GTCGTTTTGTAAACAAGAAGGCTCCTTTTGCAGTGCTTCTCGCGTTCCAACGCGTGCTTGCTCAATTGCCTTCTGCAAAATTGATTATGATAGGCGATGGCCCGTTGTTCTTTGCTTGCAAGGAAATGGCAGGCATGCTGGGTATAGCAGAATCGATTGAATTTACCGGTCGCTTAAATCCGGAGCAACAACGCGAGTGCATGCAACGCGCGTCCCTCTTTGTTCAACATTCTGTAGTGGGACCCGATGGTGATTCTGAAGGTTTGCCCGTAGCAATCATGGAGGCCTCAGCCATGGGAATGCCCATCGTTTCTACCATACACAGCGGCATTCCCGAAGCGGTGGAAGATGGAGTTACCGGCTTGTTGTCGCCGGAGTTCGATGCCGAAACTATGGCAGCAAACATCATTCGTCTATTAGCGAATCCTACCGAGGGAATTGAAATGGGCAGAAAAGGAAAGGAAAAAATGCAGGCTTCCTTTCGTATGGAAACGCACATTGAGAATCTTAAGCAATTAGTCGCAAAGACCTCACGATAGGTTGTTGAGGATTGCTTGCAGGTCTGCAGGCGTATCTACCGAAGGTGTTTCAATTTCCGTCACTGCAACAGCAATGGAATAGCCATTTTCTAACCAACGCAATTGTTCGAGTGACTCCGCCTTCTCCAACGATGAAGGTTGCAAGTTGCTAATCGCCCGAAGCGCATCCGGCTTGTATGCATACAATCCAATATGCTTGTAATACGTGTGATGACTGATCCATTCTTCCGGTTTCCTGTCACGTTGGAAAGGAATAGCTTGGCGGCTGAAATAAAGTGCCCTGCCGTGCGCGTTGAATACCACTTTTACTTTCGAAGGATCGAACAGTGCCGAAGAATCGGTAATCTCTTTTGCCAACGTGGCGATGGAAACATCCGGCTCCGATATCAATTGCGTGAGTAGTTCGAGCTGTGAAGGATCCACGAAAGGTTCGTCACCTTGCACGTTGATGATGCCATCTGCTGCGATACCTGAAAGCTCTAGCGCTTCCAAGCATCGGTCGGTGCCGCTCGGATGATCAGCGCGCGTCATGATGCATTGCACTCCCAAGGTTTTCACATGCTGCGCTATGCGGTCATCGTCGGTTGCCACGAGCACTTCCGAGATAGATGCGCAGAGTTGAACACGTTCAATCACGCGTTGAATCATGCTCTTTCCGGCAATGTCGATGAGTGGCTTTCCCGGAAAGCGCGTGCTTGCGTAACGAGCAGGAATGATGGCAACAATTTTCATGATGCAATACTACAGCGTTAAGGTGTATTGAAGCATAGTCATGCGCGGCTCTTCAATAGCAAGAGGACGAATGGCATACTCGCGATTGAGCGCGTTGTTCACGATAACTGCAAGGCGATGTTTCCCGTGTATTTCATAACCCAAACGCAGATCCACTACATAATCGCCTGTGGTGTGCTCTGCGCGCCATTCGGTAAGACCCGGTTGAAAATTGGCGAACTCCAATTTTTCTAAGTCGGTAAACGCGCGATCGATGTTTTGCATGTAGCTGTTGTAGCGTGTGCTGATTCCCGCTGTCCACTGCTTGTGTTTCCATAAAATGTCACCACGCACCAAATGCTGCATTCGGTACTTGAGTATGTTGCCCGTGGTGTCACTGCTCGTGCTCAAATAAGTCACGGCTTCATCGAGCGAACTACCTTCGTCTTGAACGGAGTAGTCGTATGCGCGTGATCGTGTGACGGGTTCTGTGTAGGTGTATCCTGCAAGCAATTGGAATTCGTGTTCGCCAATCATTCCTCCGCCCATAATGGAGAATTCTGCACCGCGAATGCGGGCCTTGCCTGTGTTCAGACTTTTGAAGCCAAACGTCTTCGCCAACTCGGTGAAATATTGGTTGAAGGGAGTTCCTGCGGGTACTTCACGCCATTGCCCAAACGTGAACTCAATGAAGTTTTCGTAGTTCTGCTGGAAAACAGCAACGTCGGCATAGCCCATAAAGTTGCCAATCTTGAATCCTTGCTTAATGCCTACCTCCACATTGTCCGATGTCTCCGCAACCAGTGAAGGATTCGCGAAAATATTGATGGACCCTACGCCTGTAACAATGAACTTTTCGGCGATGCTGGGAAAACGGAATCCTTGGCCATACGAGGCACGCACATACGTTGCTCGGCCCACCTGGTAATTGGCTCCCGCGCGAAAAACAGGCTTTTCGTCGCTGTCTTCGTTGATGCGGAAATACTCATAACGAACACCTGCCGATACGTTGAGCTTTCCAAAAAACGTCTTGTCGGCCTGCAAATAGGCGGCGTAATTTTCTGCTGTGTTCCGTCCATCGGTATTGCCTCCTGTAAACAGTTCACCACGCGCTTTGGTATACATGCCAACAACACCCAATGTGGTGGTGAAGTCTGAAATACCCGCGTCAGCCCAATTATGCTGATACTGGTATTCACCATAGTACTGATCACTGAAGTTGCCTTGGTTGTTGTCGTTGTTGTTGTCGAGCGATTGCCAGCGCGTGCGCAAACTGTGCTTCTGACCTCCCGGAGTGAAATACGTGATGTACGGATCTACGGTGCCCAATAATTGAACGGTACGAGTGGCGCTCCCTTGGTATGCGCTGTACAACGCCGAATCGGCATTTTCCCAAACGAGCGTTGCAAGTGAATTGCTGATATTCCAGTTGGTGTTCAATCCGAAGCTAAGCCCTGTATGTTTTTTGGAGCGATAGCGCAAGTTGGTATTGATGCGTGCACGCGAATTGGCGTTGTAGCGGTCGGCGGTGAACGGATTGTATCCATTATCGAAGGCCCCGGTGAGCGAGTCGCGCAGAGGCCCCAGGTGTCCGTCGTCGCCCACTAGATTGGCGGCAAGAGTCACATCAAGCTGACCGAATTTTTGCAAGTGCAAAAAGCTCAAGCCACTTCGTTGCAAATTGCCACTCCAGTATACCGAGCGTTCATTTTGTGGTTTGCTGAACATCCCGTGGTAGGCCGTTACCACGGTACGCGCAGTATCGGCAGGGGCGGCTGTGCGAAGATTGATAACACCGCTCAGTGCCGCACTTCCGTATAGCACGCTGCTCGCTCCTTTAATCACTTCTACCTGCGATACGTTTTCAATGGGCAAATAATCCCAGGCGGGTCTTCCGGCATCACCACTCAGCGATGGCATGTCATCGACGAGAATTTGCACCCTACTGCCGGCTCCAAAGGAATAGCCGCTGCCACTGCGTATTTGCGGTTCTTTGTCCACGATGCTAACACCCGGTGTTTGCTGCAAGGCTTCGTCGGCCGACACAACGTTCTTGTCATGCAAGAGCTCTGGCGTCAATACCTCCATACTGACGGTGACTTCACTGACGTTTTGGTAAAATTTTCCGGCAGATATGACGACTACATTGAATTCATTCGTTCCGGATTGTAGTTTTAGTTCAATTGCCACACCTTGATCCTTCGGTTGAATTCCATATCTCAGTGTTTTATATCCCAGAAAAGCGCATTCAATCGTGTCGCCAACCGATACCGGAAGTTCGAAATGGCCTTCCATGTCGCTCACAACCCCGCTCCCAGAGGCAGTATTTTTCACGATAACACCCATGAGCTTTTCACCGGTTTTCGCATCAGAAACCTGTGCGTCCAGTGTAAATCGTTGAGCTGTTAACAGGGTAGGCACAAACAAAAGAATGGCAAGAAGTAAGCGCATGGTGATGGGCGTTGGTTCTATGCAAGAATAAGCGAATGAAGGTGATTCGGCAAATGCCCGAGGCCTTAACTTCGCGCGGTGGAGTCATCCGGTGTGCGACATACTCTTTGCAAGGACGAGCGTCTTTCTAGAAGAAAGATCATTGAGTCCCTTCATCAAGCGGGTTCTGCGATAAAATCGCCGGCTATCATCTTGGTCTATTTGCCATGTGAACTACCGGTCGAATTTCCCGCGCAGGCCATGTTCAGCGCGAGCAAGCGCCTCTTCAAGCGTGCACACGACCGAAACCGAGTGAAACGCCTGTTGAGAGAGGCGTATAGAAAGCAAAAACACGTTGTTTATACTTCGCTAAAAGACCGTTCACAACAATACGCTCTTCATTTTATTTTTACAGGTAAACAACTTCCCAATCACGCATACGTTTTTGGGAAGATGAATGACCTGATTCTGCGGTTTTGCAACGAAACTTCTCACGTGCAGGCCCCCAAGAATCCAACCATAAAAGAATGATTAAACGATTTTTTCAATCTCGCCTGCGTCGCATGTTGGCCCTCACCGTGGTGTGCGGGGCTTTGCTGTCGGCTACCTTTTCGGATGAGTTTTTCGAGATTTCCAAGAACATGGAAATTTTCACTTCGGTGTACAAAGAACTCAATATCTATTATGTCGATGGTACCAAGCCCGGGGCACTCATGAAAACCGGCATCGATGCCATGCTCAAGTCGCTCGATCCGTACACGGTGTATTATCCCGAATCGAAAATCGAAGAAGCGATGTTCATGCAAACGGGCCAATACGGAGGCATTGGCACATTGGTGAACACCATCGAAGGAAAGATTACCATCACAGAACCCTACGAAGGATACGCTGCAGTGAAGTCGGGCCTAATTGCCGGCGATGTAGTACTTAAGATCAATGGTAAGTCGGTGGAAGGGAAGAGGCACGACGAGGTAACCGACCAGCTCACAGGTCAACCGGGAAGTGAAGTAGAACTGACCATCCAGCGTCCGGGTGAAGCACAACCGAGAGCCGTAAAGATCAAGCGCGAGGAAATCAAAATCAAGGACGTTCCTTATTTCGCTATGCTCGCCGACTCAGCCACGGGATACATTCAACTCACGGGCTTCACGCAATCGGCAGGAAGCGAGGTGAAGGCAGCTTTTCTAGCGTTGAAGAAGCGCAACATGAACAAGCTTATTCTCGATCTGCGTGGCAATGGCGGTGGATTGTTAAGAGAGGCTATCACGATTGTGAATTTGTTCGTTCCAAAAGGCACGGAAATCGTGAAAACAAAGGGGAAAATCGAAGAGTGGAATAAGACCTACACGGCCATGAATGATCCGGTGGATACACAGATTCCTATCGTGGTTTTAGTGGATGGTGGCTCTGCATCGGCTTCGGAAATTGTGAGTGGAAGTTTGCAGGACTTGGATCGTGCCGTTGTAGTGGGAGCCGAATCGTATGGTAAGGGGCTTGTGCAACAGACCAAGGATTTGGCCTACAATACAAAGATTAAATTGACAGTAGCCAAATACTACACGCCCAGCGGACGTTGCATTCAGCGCCTCGATTATTCGCATCGCGATGAAAACACAGGCGAGGTGGTAGCAAAGGCCGATTCGTTGATTCGATCGTTCAAAACCAAGGGTGGAAGACCTGTAAGCGACGGACGCGGAATTAATCCGGATGTTGAGGTGAAGGAAGAAGACGCTGCGCACATTGTTCGCTCGCTCATCGAGAACTGGGTGATTTTTCACTACGCAACCGAGTATCACCGCACCCACACGAGTATCGATTCAGCCGATGCGTTTCATTTAACGGATGCCGAGTACAATCAGTTTGTGGAGTTCGCAAAGGGAAAGGAGTTTCATTACGACACACACACAAAGAAACTCTAC
>JBKCGW010000542.1:0-2520 GCA_046303175.1 Flavobacteriales bacterium | reverse complement strand
CGAACCCTTTGCCCTTGGCGCGCTCGGCAGCTGTCTTTGCTGCATTACTAAGTTCGGTGGCTGAATAGTTGAGCGATGAAACCAAGCCAACGTATTTGAAGAGACTAACGGTCTCGTTCGACTTAACGGTAACTTCCACTTCATTCTCAATAAAGAAATCACGACTGAATTCTGCAAAAGGAGCTGATTGTTCAGCACCGTTTACATGAACTGTCAATTGCATGGAGGCAGCAACATCGAAGGCTGTCTTCTTGGTGCGGCACACAACAGCGCCTCCACCGGACCACGCCTCTGCCGATATGGGCTCCCAAAACTTCTCGTCGTAGTTGCTATCGTGATTGTGAACGTCCCCATCGAGGTAAGGCATAAATCGAATAGTGCCATCGAAATTGAGAGGCGTAACACTGTATCGAATCACTGCTGTCTCATCATCGGCCATCGAGCAGAATCGAATGGACTCTACACGCGCTTGTTTGCCTGAGATGGTCGTTACATCGAACGAACGCAATAATACACCTCGCTGCATATCGAGCTCACGGCGAAAGTTGGCTGTGCTGCAAACGGCCAGATCGAGCTCTTCGCCATCGATAAATACGCGAATGCCCGTCCAGTTAATGCTATTGAGCACCTTGGCGAAATATTCAGGATATCCATTCTTCCACCAGCCCACACGCGTTTTATCGGGATAATAAACGCCGGCAACATAACTTCCTTGAAGAGTAGGACCAGTATAGGTTTCTTCATGGTTAGCACGCTGACCGAAACGGCCGTTGCCAATGGAGAATATGCTCTCCGACGAACGTTGATGCTTCGGGTTAAATCCTTCTTCGACAATCTTCCAGGGGTGAGTGGTCAAATATTTTATCATGCTGCAATGTATAAACGCGTGCGAAAATAGGGAAAGTGTTGATTGTACACTAAGAGGGAGGTGAAAGGGGTAAGGGGTAATCGGAAAAGGGGTAATCGGAAAAATAAAAATGTCCCTTACCCCTTTTCCGTTCACCCCTTACCCCTTATCCCTAATTTTCGCTATTCGCCTTTAACAACTCCATACTTACTTTTAGCACATGCCTTTCGATAAACTGTTGTCGCCTGTCGACCTAGGATTTACTACGCTCAAAAACCGGGTAATCATGGGCTCTATGCACACCGGACTTGAGGAAGAAAAGAATGGTTTCGAGAAATTGGCGGCCTTCTATGCTGCTCGAGCGCGCGGAGGTGTAGGCTTGATTATCACAGGGGGCATTGCTCCGGACATACTCGGCCGTCTGGCACCTAACTCAGCCAAGCTGACTAATCAGCGCGAGGTTGAAAAACATAGGCTAATCACCGAAGCAGTGCATGCGGAAGGAGGAAAAATTTGCATGCAGATTTTACATGCGGGGCGCTATGCGCATCACCCGCTTGCAATAGCGCCATCGTCTCTGCGCTCACCAATAGGTCGTTTCGTTCCGTGGTCGATGCCGTTTTGGTTGATTGATCTTACAATTCGCCATTTCGTACGTGCTGCAAAACTGGCCAAAAAGGCCGGCTACGATGGGGTAGAGGTGATGGGGAGCGAAGGCTACCTCATCAACGAGTTTTTGACGGTGCGCACCAACGAACGTAAGGATGAATGGGGAAGGAGTTTCGAAAACAGTTCGAGATTTGCGATTGCCATCGTGAGTGCAATTCGTCACGCCGTAGGGCGTGAATTCATCATTGTGTATCGATTGTCGATGCTGGATTTGGTAGAGAAGGGCCAGTCGTGGTCCGAGATTGAATTGTTGGCCAAGCGACTTCAGGAAAATGGAGCAACTATTCTCAATACCGGTATCGGTTGGCACGAATCACGCATTCCCACCATTGCTCAAATGGTTCCGCGCGGCGGCTTCGCATGGGTCACACGCCGACTGATGGGCAAGGTGCGCATACCAATCGTTGCGACCAATCGAATCAATACGCCTGAAATGGCCGAGCATATTTTGCAAGAAGGCAACGCGGATATGGTCTCAATGGCTCGACCCTTCTTGGCTGATCCGGATTTCGTAGCTAAGGCAGAGGCTAATAAGAGTCATGAAATCAATACATGCATTGCCTGCAATCAAGCATGCCTCGACCACATTTTCCAACGTAAAACCGCTACGTGTTTGGTCAACCCATTCGCATGCCGCGAAACAGAATGGCAGGTGAGTGCTGCGCAAAACGTTAAGTCTGTGGCAGTCGTGGGCAGCGGTCCTGCGGGATGCGCAGCGGCTCTCACGTTGGCCCAACGGGGTCATAAAGTGACGCTTTTTGAAAAACAATCGGCTATCGGTGGACAGTTTCTCCTTGCATCCAATATCGGAAGTAAGTCCGAATTCAATGAAACCCTTCGGTACTATCGCGTTCAGCTAGAGAAGTGGGGAGTAGATGTTCAACTGAATCACACCTTCACGTTGATGGACGCGCTGAGTTTTGATGAGTTGATTTTGGCGACGGGGTCGAAACCACGAAGCGCAGATATTCAGGGAGTCGGGCATGCAATGGTTTGCAATTATG
>JBKCGW010000541.1:0-14828 GCA_046303175.1 Flavobacteriales bacterium | reverse complement strand
GGTAAAACACTCTGTTTCAACAACGGTAATTGTGCCCGGGAATGCGAGCCTGATGTATAGCCTACCCAAGTGCATTTTGCCACCAAGACCTTGAAAAGATTCGAGTGCAGGCGCAATGGATTTTTTTGAAACAGAATCAATACCGGTGAAAGTCCGAGTATCGCCATGGAGATGATTAAATCCGTCAATCGTTTTTTTCGTCGGTTCATGAGAAGCTGAACGGAGTTTACATCCATCATGCTACCATCGCCTGCCGCCTCAATGCTCCCTGAGCCTATGATGTAGAGGCTTTCGGGTGGAGCAATCTTAAACTCCACGCGCTTATCATCGACACTGCTCATGGAAGCGATAATATCGGACGACGACAAATCGCGGGCGCAATAAATGACTTGATCGATTCGATGCACGCGAATTATTTCTTCCAAATTGTTCAGCGAACCGACATGCGGATTATCGGCGCTCGGATCGATTTCAATTACGTTGAATGCTGTGCGTTGAATATGTTCGAGCATTTGTCTTACTCGCGCAACTTCATCCGCTTTACCTGCTATAAGCACATTTCCTACTGTTTGCTCCTTCCAACCCGTCGATTTACGCGTTAGCAGATTAATGAATGTTCGATTGAATAGAAATATGACCAGCGCGTCCACCGTTGCCAGCAAAATTATCGCACGCGAAAAACGCAGCTGCTCCGGAAGAAGTGAATACACCATCAGAATAATTGCTGCACCCACTGCGACAGGTTTGACTATTCGAAGTGGCTTCAGTGGTTTATCATAGCCACCGCCCAACCATACGGCCGACATCCAAACGACAATGCACGTCAAAAACGCCGGCATTACCAGCGCGCTGTCATACAACTTGTGCTGTGAAATCGCATAGTAATTCTTAATGGCCACCATGGAAAAATAAAGCGCACTCGCGTCTATTACCGGCAAGGCAATTCGCTTTATAAATCGGCTCAGCACAGCCACCGAAGCCCTCATCCATATAGCGAGTTTGATGATAAACGAATAAGTGGCTGCGTGTTTCTCGGAAAAGTGTTTGCGGGCAAAAATGGCCATCGCATTATAGAAGACGAACACATAATTCAGGCTTCCCTTCTTGGTGCTCTCTCCCTTGTAATGGATGATGCGCGTGCCGGGGTAGTAGTAATTTTTCCAGCCTCCCAAAATGATTCTCCAGGAAAGATCTACATCCTCTCCGTACATGAAAAAATCCTCATCGAGCAAACCCACCTTATCGAGTGTTTCTTTGCGCATGAACATGAAAGCGCCCGAGAGTATTTCAATTTCATGCACCTCATCATTGCTGAGATGCCCCAGGTGATAACGATTGAAACGAGCGGAACGGGGAAACAGTCGTGAAATACCGAAGATCTTGTAGAAAGATGTTTCGGGTGAAGGCAATCCTCGTTTTGATTCCGGAAGAAATACTCCCTTGCCATCCACCATCTTCACACCAAGTCCACCAGCGTCGGGATGCGCATCCATGAAATCAATCACCTGCCGAAACGTATCCTCCTCCACCACGGTATCCGGATTTAGCAGGAGCACGTACTCGCCCTTGGCAATAAGCATAGCCTGATTGTTGGCTTTTGAAAAACCTACATTTTCCTTGTTGGCGATGCACTTGACCCAGGCGAAGCGATCGAGCACCATCGCCACCGAACCATCCACAGAGTTATTATCGACAACAAAGACTTCACCGTCTACTCCCTGCATCGCTCTTTGGACCGAAAGCAGGCATTGTTCCAGAAAATACCGGACATTGTAATTGACGATGACAACCGTGAGTTTCATGAAGAGGCAGCCAAATTACAACATAGCTCGTTGCCTACTGCTTTACAAGTTGTATTGCATGCTCAAAGCCGAGGGAGTCTTTTGTTCTAAGTAGGTACGTTCCTGCTGTAAATGAGGATACATTCAAAACATGTTGGCTCTTCATCTTATCCTCACTCATCAGCAATTCGCCTGTTGAGCCGAGCAAACTCCATGTAAAAGGCTGTTGCGATTGAACCATTACTTCATCCAATGCAGGAAGAGGGAAACACTTAAACGTGGTTTTGAAATCATTCCGAACAGATGTCGTTAGCTCCAATTCAAACTCTTGCATACAATCGTTTGCATCCGAAACCTGCAGGGTATAATTACCTAAAACTATCCCCGACAAACTATCCGTCGCCTGCGGTTGAGCAGGCCAATAGGTCGTGTATGGTGGTGTTCCGCCGGTAATTGATTCAATAACAATCGAACCCAGACCTGTAACTTCGTTGTAGTTCATCGCATACGCGATTTCCAGAGGATCGGGTTGGAGCATTACAATTTCTGCAGTAGTACTACAGCCGGCCGAACTTTGAGCTTGCAACAGATACTGTCCGGCTTCAATTCCTTCCAACGGAGATTGTACAGCAATACCATTCCATGTGAATGAATAGGGTGGATTGGATCCGAAAGCTTCCATTGAAATCACGCCATTGCCGGCATCAGCGCAACTAATGGGCTGCAATATCCAATTCAGTTGAGGCGGAACCTCCAATTCAATTGCCACTGTATCCCTCACGATGCAACCCTCGAGACCAATAGCTTGTATCGAAATATCACCGGCTGAACTTACTAGCAGCGAGCTTGGCGAACCGTCCATCCACAGCCATCCATAAAGTGCAATATCCGGATACAACTCGGCAGATGATCCTTGGCAAAATTGAATCTCCGCTGAAGTTATGACCTCTTCGTATTGTGTGCAATCGTGTGCATTGTAACGGGCCAGAAATGGGAGGGTTAGACCATTGATATACATGTTGTCGACAATCTCATTTTGCATTCCGAAGTTGACCGGTGCACCCATCGAACCGCTCATATCACCACCGAAATACAGTTTGCCTGACTGATTTGCACATCCTCCATAGATGTATTGCCAGCCGCTGCCGTGCACACGACTCAATTCCTCGAACTGATCGGTATCTGCATTGAATTCACAAATAAAACCCTGTCGATCGTCCACTGTGCCCGCAAACAAAGCTCCAAAGGGAAAATACGTAATGTGTCGCTGCATGCCTCCCAACCATATATGGTTATCAGCTGTATGAACCATTGCAAACACATCGGATCGGCGATTGCCCGTAGCCAACCAAAAACGATCTTCTGTTCCGTCGGGTAATAATCGAATAAACACCATCCCCCAAACCCCCCGCACCACGGTGTATGGTTGACCACCAAATGTTGACGACATAACCGTTGAAATTACACTATATACACGCCCTTGATTATCGACCGTTATATCGCGGAGAAAATCGTTTCCATCCGATAATCCTATCCAACCCCATACCGGATTTCCTTCGGCATCCCATTTCAGTATTGCGGTGTTGAGTACACCGGGACCTTCGCTTATTTGTCCGGCGAAATTCAATCCGCCGCTTCGTGGAATACCCAAGTGAATCGAACCATCAGGCCCCAAAGCAAGACATGACCTCGAATACGTATTACTGGAGTAATCGGTTGCTCCTGCACTGCGTATCCACAGAGGTGTGCCATCGTTGGAGAACTTGGCGATGAACTCTTGCATATACACATCGGGAACATCACTTATGAGCTCCATGCCGGCAATGATGGATGTGTTGTTGGCAGCACCCGAAACAATGACATCTCCCTGAGCAGTTACCACTACATCAGTTGCTTCTTCATCCCAGATATTAGAGCCGGTTTGTATCCAACCAAATGTTCCGTCGGCATTGATACGCATGATGAAAATATCACGTCCCGTGCTTCCCACCACCGAGGTATCGTAATAAAAAAGCTCATCGAAAAAGTGACCCACCACAAACACATTGCCCGCCGAATCGCAAGCCATGCCATTGATTTGATCCCAATACAATCCGCCGAAAGCCTGTGCCCATAAAACATTTCCCAACGAGTCGTATTTCACCACGCACACATCTTCGATAGGATTGGTTTGAAACGAGTATGACCCTATCTGCAGAAGATTATTGAATTGAACCCCCACGAATACATTGCCATCGTTGTCGCAGGCCATGGCATTGAAATTATCGTCGCTATTGGTAAGCAGATTGTGTTGCCACTGCCATCCTTGAGCAGCTAATTGAAGCTGTGAAACCAACCCAATGATTACAAACACGATTGCGTATTTCATGGAGATTATCGTTTGAGTGAAACTTCGTATGGTGTGCGCAACATGATGCTGCGACCGAGTGTTACTTCATCGGTATACTCGAGCTCGCCGCCTACGGCTACACCACGAGCGATGGAGGATACTTTCACACTATGCGCGCTCAATTTTCGGAACAGATAAAACGCAGTTGTTTCTCCTTCCATCGTTGCATTGAGTGCCAGTATCACTTCCGTAATTTCTCCGGAAGCAACGCGATCGATGAGCGGCTCGATGAATAGATCGGCCGGGCCAACGCCGTCCATGGGTGAAATGATTCCTCCCAGCACATGGTATTTACCCTGATACTGACCTGTGCCCTCGATAGCCATAACGTCACGAATGTCGCCCACAACACACACCGTTTTGTTGTCGCGAAACGGCGAAGAACAGATGGTGCAAAGTTCTGTATCCGATAAATTATTGCATTGTTTGCACCAGCGAGTGTTTGCATGAAGATCGGTGAGTGATGAAGCAAAACGCTCGATTTCTTCAGGCTTTCGCTTCAACAAGGCAAGCACCAGACGCAACGCTGTTTTACGACCAATGCCCGGCAAGGAACTTACCTGATCGACCGCATTTTCTATGTACCGTGATGGAATATTCACCTCGCGAAAATAGGCCATACAGACACGAAGTTTCAACCATTCCACTTGTTAAGAAAATCGATTCAACCGCATCGCTCAATATCTTTCGTGGCCCATCTTCGTGCTATGTCACCACTTGTCATACTTGGAGTTCTGCTATTGTATTTCGCAGTTCTTTTTATCATCTCTGTTCGCACCTCGCGCAACGCCAGCAACCAAAGTTTCTTCCAAGCCAATAAATCGGCTCCTTGGTTTTTGGTCGCATTTGGAATGGTCGGCACGTCGCTTTCCGGTGTCACCTTCATATCGGTACCGGGAACGGTGGGCGCATCGCACTTTCACTATTTCCAAGTGGTGATTGGCTACTTCATCGGGTATTTTGCCGTGGCCTTCATACTACTGCCGCTGTATTACAAACACAACCTCACTTCCATCTACACCTACCTGCAGCATCGTTTCGGCATGCAGGCCTATAAAACAGGAGCTACCCTTTTCATTGTTTCGCGCACGCTGGGTGCTACGCTGCGATTGTACCTCGTGATTAATGTGCTGCAACTGTTTGTGCTCGATGCTATGGGAGTTCCCTTTTGGTTGACATCGTTAGCCATACTCCTCATGATACTGCTCTACACGTTCAAGGGTGGAGTTAAAACCATTGTATGGACCGATACGCTTCAAACGTTTTTCATGCTGCTTGCACTGGTTGTGTGCGTGGGATATATACTGAGCGACATGGGCTTGAGTGTAGGGCAAGCGTTGCATCAGTTCAATGAAGCCGGATACACCAGCATTTTCAATTTCGACATCAACGACAAGCGCTTCTTCCTGAAACAAATTATCGGGGGTGCATTTATCACCATCAGCATGACGGGGCTCGATCAGGAGATGATGCAGAAAAACATCAGCGTGAAAACACTGGGTGACTCGCAGAAAAACATGCTCACGTTCAGCGCAATCATGGTATTGGTCAACTTCATCTTTTTGTTCTTGGGCGGCATGCTTTATCTCTATGCGAGCAGCAAAGGAATCGATGTAAAAGGCGACGACCTCTTCCCCACTCTGGCCATGCAGCATTTGCCCGGCATCATCAGCCTCATCTTTATTATCGGACTTATCAGCGCACTCTTCCCTTCTGCAGATGGTGCCATCACTGCGCTTACAGCATCATTCTGCATTGATGTGTTGGGAATGAACCGAGATGAAAACAAAACTGAAGAGGAGCGAAGCGTAATCCGGAAGAAAGTGCACCTCGCATTTGCCGGATTGTTTTTGCTCATGGTGCTTTACTTCAAGGTGCAGAACAACAAAGAAATTGTGACCATCCTGCTCGACATAGCAGGCTATACCTACGGCCCCTTGCTCGGGCTTTTTGCCTTTGGTGTTTTCACCAAGCACGCCATTCGCGACAACCGCGCTGCACTGGTTTGTTTACTGGCACCCACGCTAGCCTTCATACTCGACAAAACGAGCGTGCATTGGCTGGAAGGCTATAAGTTCGGAATCGAGATGCTGGCGATTAATGGGTTGTTGACGTTTGTGGGGCTTTGGTTGATTAGGTTGAAAGTTACAGGTGGAAGGTTGATGGTTTGATGAAAGTCCAACTTGTAATCTGCAACTTTCAACCTTCAACCAAGCATCTCCCCTAACTCTAACCAACGCATGCTCTTTGCATCGAGCTCTTGCACTAGTTTTCCGAGGCGATCGGGTTACTTTGAGTAATGCCTCATGGTCGGTGCCTGCATCCCCAATAGGTTGAAAGTTACAGGTGGAAGGTTGAAGGTTTGATGAAAGTCCAACTTGTAACCTGCAACTTGCAACCTTCAACCAAGCATCTCCCCTAACTCCAACCAACGCATGCTCTTTGAATCGAGCTCTTGCACTAGTTTTCCGAGGCGATCGGTTACTTTGAGTAATGCCTCATGGTCGGTGCCTGCATCCGCAAGTTGTATTTCAAGCTCTGCCTTTTCCTTTTCGAGTAGCGGAATTTCTTTCTCCAACTGATCGTACTCGAACTTGTCTTTGAATGAGAGTTTGTTCTTAGATGCTTCTGCCTTTGCTTCTGCTTTAGCCTCAGCCTGCTTTTCTTCCTTACGCACACCCGCGCGGCGCAACGCCTCTTGCTCTTCCCATTTGCGATAGGTATCGTAATTCCCGAGAATATCTTTCACAGTGCCCTCACCGTTCAGAACGAAAATGTGGTCGACCAGCTTATCCAAGAAGTAGCGGTCGTGGCTTACAATCACCATACAACCCGGGTAGTAGAGCAAGTACTCTTCCAACGCTGCGAGCGTGAACACATCGAGGTCGTTGGTGGGCTCATCGAGAATGAGGAAGTTCGGATTCTTCATCAACACCAGCAATAACTGCAATCGCTTGCGTTCGCCTCCACTTAGCTTCTCGACATAGGTGCTGTGCTGGTTGCGCGGAAACATGAAGCGCTCCAGCATTTGCGAAGCTGTGATGGTCTTGCCCTTGGTGAGCGGAATAAAGTCTGCCACTTCGCGCACACATTCCAACAAGCGCTGCCCTTCTTTGAGCGGCATGCCTTGCTGATTGTAGTAACCAAACACAACGGTTTCTCCCACTACCACTTTACCTCCATCGGGTTCGAGTTGCTTGGTGAGCATATTCAGGAAGGTGGTCTTACCTGTGCCGTTGCGTCCAACGATTCCTATCTTCTCCTTGTTCTTGAACACATAGTCGAAACCACCGAGAACTTGGGTATTTCCAAACGACTTTTTGACTTTATGGAACTCAACGATTTTACTTCCCATTCGACTCATGTTGATCTCGAGCTCCAGGGAATCGGGATCATCATTGCGCACCAGACTTTCTTTCAATTCGTAGAAACTGTCCATGCGCGATTTGCTTTTCACGGTGCGAGCGCGCGGCATGCGGCGTGCCCACTCCAGCTCCTTCTTGAAGAGTTGCTCGGCCTTGTCGCGCACTACACTTTCGAGTTGCTCGCGCTCAGCTTTCGTCTCCAGGTAATACGAGAAGTTGCCTTTGTATCGGTAGATGGTTTTGTTTTCCATCTCCAGAATTTCATCAGTGATGTTCTCGAGGAAATAGCGGTCGTGCGTAATCATGAAAATGGTCATGTTCGACTGCGACAGAAACTCCTCTAACCATTCAATCATTTCCAGATCCAGGTGGTTGGTAGGCTCATCAAGCAATACCAAGTCGGGTTCTTCTATGAGCACTTTCGCCAAGGCGATACGACGCTTCTGACCACCGCTCAATGAACCCACCTGGCGGTCGAGATCATGGATATCGAGCTTACCTAACACTTCACGAGCGCGAGCCTCGTAATCCCAAGCCTGGTTGCGATCCATGGCATCGTGGGCGCGTGTGAGTTCCTTCTCGTCACCCGATTCAACGGCCTTCTCGTAATCGGCAATAGCCTTGGTTTTTGGACTATCGGCCGAGAAGATATTTTCGAGGATTGTCGTGTTGTTGTTCAGGCCGTGCTCTTGTGCGAGGAAACCAAGACGCACTTCCTTGTTGTAAGTTACCAGTCCACTATCCGGTGTATCTAGGCCTGCGAGGATGCGAAAAAGAGAGCTCTTACCTGCCCCGTTGCGCGCTACGAGCGCGATCTTTTGTCCCTTCTCGATGCCAAACGTGAGGTTTTCGAACAACACGTGTATGCCATACGACTTGGAAACATTTTCTACGGAGAGGTAATTCATGCGCGATTTTAATGGGGTGCAAATATCGACTCTTCGAAGGACCGATGAAAGGGCAAGGTCACTCTGCTATATTCGCTCAATGAATATTCGCTGGAGCATAACCGATTGGAAAGACCTTGACAAAGAAGCACTATATGCCATTTTCGCGCTTCGCATCGACGTGTTCGTTATCGAGCAAAATTGCCCATACCAAGATGCTGATGGAAAGGATTTGAAGAGTTTGCACGTATGCGGATATGATGAGAACCATGAGCTCGTGGCCTATGCGCGGTTAGTAAAACCCGGTGTTTCGTATACGGAATGGTCGATTGGCCGAGTTGTCACCTCTTCACGAGTGCGCAGGAGCGGTGCCGGCATGGAACTCATGAACACATGCATGCAATTCTTCCATCAACAGGACGTAAACGAAGTGCGTATTTCCGCACAATCCTACCTTCAAGAATTTTATTCGCGATTTGGTTTTGTTCAGGTAAGCGAAGAATATTTGGAAGACAATATCCCGCATATGGAGATGCTTTTTAAAAAACCTTGAAGACCATGAATGCCGAACTGGAAAACTTATGGAATGAGCTGGAGCAAACGAAGCGCGAATTCATCGCATTGCTGAATGCAGGTGCTCACATAGATGCACACGCCCCAATCAATGGAGAGTGGAGTAAGGCGCAGGTTGTAGAGCATTTGCTTGCATCGGAAGGAGGCACGCTTGGTTACATTGAGAAGAAAAGCTCCGGTGGCTGGGAACAACTCGAAGAAACCGGAGTCGAGCAGGAAACCAATGGAGCAGCCATCGTCAATCGACTCAACAGCAACGAACGATACAAGGCACCCGAAGTGCTGCCGCAACCTACCAACGAAATTCCAATGGAGGAATTACTCAACCGTTGGACAAGTTTGCGTGAGCGATGGAACGTGTTGCTCACCTCCATTGCATCAAACCACAATCGCAAGCTTGTATTCAGACAACCTGCGGCAGGTATGCTGAATATCCTTCAAACTCTTGCATTTATGAATGCTCACTTGCGGCATCATTTTATGCAAATAGAACGCATCAACAAATCCTAAATTCATGGACTTGCCCACTCCCAAGCGAACTGCGCATTGGCAAAACCTACTGCCGGTTTTGGCCTTCGCTATTCCATGGGCCAAAAGAGGGCTGCCTACGCTTATAGGATTTACGGTGGTTTTCGCAATAGCCCACGCATTGCGTGTGCGCAGATTTACCAGACCTTCAAACCTTGTTGCTATACTGTGTTTGGGAGCCATTTTTCTGTTGTTGCTCATAGGACTTACCTTTTCAACACATCCCGATGAAGGCCTTAACGAGATTGGAATAAAGCTCTCGTTTTTGATCTTCCCCTTGCTCGCATTCTTTCTTCCCGGAATAGACAAAAAGCAAAGCAGCCAAATTCAATCGGCATTCTTGTATGGCTGTCTATTGTTCATTTTGATCACATTACCGCGAGCCATTTACTTCACCATTCATAATAACGACATCTACTATCTAAACTATTATCAGTTGAGTTGGTACATGCACCCCACCTATGCTGCTGTCTATATGTCCCTCGCATTGTTCACGCTTGTAGAATTGAGATTGCGACGAGAATTCATTTTCACATCACGGGTGTTTCATTCTATCTGCATTGCCATTATCACGGTATTCATCGCACTGCTGTCATCCAAAGCGGGGTATTTGAGCGCGCTTCTTGTGCCTTTACTTTCAATTGTCAGGGCTTATCAACTCGGTTATTCCGTTATAAAAAGCATGGCGACTGCAGGACTTTCTATCGTGTTGTTTCTAGTAGTTATTTACATCGTTCCGGTTTCATCCGTGCGTGTTCAGGAAGCGGTTAGCTCCATTCAGTTGGATGAAAGCACCCCGGAAACCAGCTCGTTGGAAGCTTCCGACTCGCATAATTCGAGCACGCAGGTGAGATTGGCAACCTGGCATGCCGCGCTTCATGTTTGGATGAACAATCCATTCGGAAGCGGAACGGGCGACACTCAATCCAAACTAAACACCGTATATCTTCAACGCAATGAACGCTATGCTGCCGAACGACACTACAATGCACACAATGAATTTTTGCAAATTGCTGCTGAGTTGGGTTGGTTAGGACTTGCAGCACTTATCGGTTGTATGATCAGTATTGCACGCTTATGGTCGCAAGACTTTAATAGCTTGGTATTCGTCGCTATCTGCGCGCTTAATTTTCTGTTCGAGTCCTTTCTAGAGGTTCAGGCAGGCATTGTTTTTTTCAGCTTCTGGGTTCTCGTGTACTCCAAGCGAACTGCCAACGAATAGAAGGAGTTAGCCATTTACACCGGCCAATCGAGATTCAACCCCATGTACTTGATGGTATTCTCCTGCTGCCTTAACGAATGACACGAACAACGGATGCGGATTCATTACCGTGCTTTTGTACTCCGGGTGGAATTGTGCCGCAACGAAATACGGATGCGCCGGTATCTCTACAATTTCGGCCAAACCGCTGTCGGGATTTATTCCTGTGCACAACATACCTGCAGCTTCGAATTGCGCCTTGTATTCGTTGTTGAACTCAAACCGATGACGGTGACGTTCTTCAATTCGTTCTTGATTGCCATAGGCTTGAGCCGCTTTAGTTCCGGGAGTTAATTTGCATGGATAAGAACCCAAGCGCATAGTGCCCCCCTTGTGCATGATGGTCTTCTGTTCAGCCATTAAACTGATAACAGGATGAGACGTGTACTCTTTCATTTCTGTGGAGTGCGCATCGGCCATTCCCAGCACATTGCGTGCGAATTCTACGACCGCCATTTGCATGCCGAGGCAAATTCCAAAAAACGGAATTTTACTTTCACGAGCGTAGCGTATTGCCTCCAGCTTGCCGTCCATTCCGCGTGAACCGAAGCCCGGCGCTACCAACACCCCATCGACACCCTGTAGTTTTTCTATGGCGTTTTTGGGCGTTAAATCCTCCGAATGAATCCATCGAATATCGACACCAACCTCATTGGCCGCGCCGGCATGGATGAAGGCTTCAGCAATGGACTTGTAGGAATCTTTCAACTCAACATACTTTCCAATTAATGCGATGGTGATCTTCGTTTTTGGATGCTTATAGCGGTTCAGGAAATCAATCCAAAGGGTTAAATCAGGCGTTGCCTTCGGCTGAACATGGAGCTTCTCCAGCACCACCTCATCGAGTTTTTCTTCGAGCATCAATACCGGCACATCATAAATCGTTGAGGCATCAATGCTTTGAATGACCGCATTGGGAGTGACGTTGCAGAACTTCGCTATTTTATTTCGGATAGCAGGTGACAACTCGTGCTCAGTGCGACAAACCAGAATATCCGGCTGCACACCATTTTCCAGCAACATTTTAACGGAGTGCTGGGTAGGCTTCGTCTTCAACTCTCCTGCCGCCGACAAGTATGGAATGAGTGTGAGGTGAATTACAATGCAATCATCCTCCTTTTCCCATTTCATCTGACGCACTGCTTCAATGTAAGGGAGGGATTCGATATCACCTACGGTTCCTCCTATCTCGGTAATCACAAAATCGAATTCCGATTTAGAACCTAAAATTTGAATGCATCGCTTGATTTCGTCTGTGATGTGCGGGATGATCTGAACGGTTTTTCCCAAATACTCACCTCGACGCTCCTTTTCAATAACGCTTTGATAGATTCTACCGGTGGTTACATTGTTGGCCTGCGAGGTAGGTACATTTAAAAAACGCTCGTAGTGCCCGAGGTCCAAGTCGGTCTCAGCACCATCGTCGGTTACAAAGCACTCTCCATGTTCGTATGGATTGAGAGTTCCCGGATCGATGTTGATGTACGGATCGAGTTTTTGGATGGTAACACGATATCCTCTCGATTGAAGAAGTTTGGCTAACGATGCTGAGATGATTCCCTTGCCCAACGAGGAGGTAACGCCGCCTGTGACAAAGATGTATTTGATGTTTTCTGACATGACCCGTATGCAATGCGCGAAAGTGCACTTACGGGGTACAAAAGTAAGTCAATTCGGGTGCGAGGTTCTTATTCTGTTGGACAAATGTTGGAAAGTAGCATCACTCCTCCTCGCGCAATGGACGTGTAAGGCTTTCCACCACCTTGTATTCGGATAAAAATTCGCGAGCTATAACACGTAATATGGTATACACGGGAATTGCCAGTACCATACCCACTACTCCCCCAATTGTACCTGCCATAAGAATGACAATGAATATTTCCAGGGGATGCGCCTTCACGCTACTCCCAAGTACATTAGGTTGAACAACAAATGCATCGATAATCTGGGCGCATACAAAAACAAGAGCAACCTTAAAAAGAAGCGGAAAAAGCTGCGCCTCAAAATCCAAATGAAGCGAGGTGGTCAGCGCTATGAGCATCCCGAGTGATGCACCCAGCAAAGGCCCCAAGTATGGAATGACGTTTACCATTCCCGCAAATAGCCCTATCAAAAACGCATTTTGAACACCCAGTACGTACAGGGATATTCCAACCATACAAGCCATTATCATACTTTGCAATGCGACTCCCAGAAAATAGCGTCTAAGCAACTCGTGACTGTGGGTTAGAATGACCTTGATCTTGCTCATTTGCGAATCGGGGGTCATCGTAAGGACGATACGCGAAAACAAGAAGCCGTCCTTCAAGAAGAAAAAGGCAATGAACAACACCGCAAACAACCCGATGATTGCATTACCCACTACACCGAACAAATCATTGAACGTGCTCTGAAGCCAATCGGAGCTGAAGATGCGTTGCAAATACTGAACAGCATATTGAGTGGGGCTTCCGCCTGCTGTGTATTTCGACATATCATAGCCCGAGCGCTGCACTTGCTCGTCAATGCGCTTAGAGAGTTCCTCCGAGTTTATTTCACTGATGATGCGTATTTCGCTGGTAACAAGCGGAGAAAACAACACGATTAACAAGGCCAATACCAGGAGAAAACTGCTAAGAGCCGTCATTGCTTTGGCCCAGTCAGGAAGACGCCACTTGCGCACTTTGATTTTCGCAAGCCCATCCGAAATAGGCTCGCAAATAAATGAGATGACAATTGCAATTACGATGTACGCAATGATGACTCGAAACAACCAAAGCATGGAAATAAGCAGCGCTATGGCCGCCATGGTAAATATAATTTTCCAGTTCTGGCTGAGGTTTTTCATGTTATACATACCGTTTCGGAAAATCAAAACTAAGCAAGTTGCACGTATCAGCGCTTAGCATGCTCCAGGAATCATACGGAATATCGATTTCAGCAATGGAGCAGGTAGACATTACGACCCAGCTACCCGTTAGCACTTGCACCAACGACGACAGCCCCGGATTATGCCCAACCAGCATCACCCGATCGTGGCGATCATCCAAATGCTGCAAAATCTCCAGTAAACGCTCGGTGCTTGCTTCGTAAATCTTCCGATTGGTATCCCACTGCGATTCGCTCAACCCCAATCGTCGTTTAAAATACCCGGCGGTTGTGATAGCTCGGTTGGCCGGACTGGTGAGCAGAAAATCAACGGTATGACCTGCTTCAGCGAACTGATCAGCCATAAAAGGCGCATTGCGAGTGCCTCGCTCATTGAGTGGTCGGTCGAAATCGTCGATTCCACCGTTTGACCAATCCGACTTGGCGTGACGCACTACATACAATTTCTTTGACATGCGGCAAACCTACATCATGACAGGCATTGTAAAAAACAGAGTCAAATGCAATAATTTTACACACCTCCAAGCATCATGAAAGAGAGCATCCTTCAATTCTTCGAAAAGATAGATCCCGTTACAGGCGCGCTCATTGCCACAACCTTTACATGGCTTGTAACCGCAGCGGGCGCCGGACTTGTTTTCTTCTTCAATACCATGAGGCGTTCGGTACTCGATGGTATGTTGGGATTTACAGGTGGTGTTATGATTGCCGCCAGTTTTTGGTCGTTGCTCTCGCCAGCGATTGATATGAGTCCCGGTGATGGCTTTATGAAAGCAATTCCTGCGGCCGTTGGATTTGCGCTGGGAGCGCTGTTCTTGTTTGCTCTCGACAAAATCCTCCCTCACCTGCACATCAACTTTCCTGAGGAGAGAGCCGAAGGCGTGAAGACTAAATGGCACAGTACCATGCTGCTTGTGCTGGCCATCACATTGCACAACATTCCGGAAGGATTGGCCGTCGGAGTTTTGTTTGGCGGTGTTGCTGCCGGCATACCTGAGGCCTCGATTAGCGGAGCTGTGGCACTTGCCATTGGTATTGGCTTGCAAAACTTCCCGGAAGGATTGGCTGTGTCGATGCCCCTTCGTCGACAGGGCCTCAGCAAATTCAAAAGTTTTTGGTACGGTCAACTCTCCGCCATCGTTGAACCCATTGCCGGTGTAGCGGGTGCATTATTGG
>JBKCGW010000540.1:0-11606 GCA_046303175.1 Flavobacteriales bacterium | reverse complement strand
ATGAACTCGAATGAATCTAATCCTAGGAAGTCGGCATTGGCTTGATAGGTATAGTCGCCATTGGGGCTGAGTGTTAACGTACCGTTGGTAACGTCCGTTGCAACTCCAAAGGTGAATCCATCACTATCGATGTCGCTTACGAGTGGTGTAAGCGTAGAGGTATAGGATGATTGGTTGTCTATTTCAATGAAACTATTCTCGGCAACCGGAGCATCGTTTACAGGGTTGATGCTAATGAAAATGGTTGCTGTGTCGCAATTCGAGTTTATATCGCATGTACTATATGTGGCCTGGTCCGCACCAAAGAAGTTTTCATTTGGAACATAGATAAATGAGCCATCAACATTTACTATGAGCGAACCGTTGGTTGTGGTTGTGATAATTGCTGCCACAATCGGATCGCCATCTGCTTCTGTATCGTTGCTCAATACATTGCCGGTTAATTCAATGTCTTCATCGGTGGTGAAGCTATCATCATTGGCTACCGGAGTGCTTGGTTCGGTGGTAACGTTGAAGGTAATCAGTGCTTCGTTAGAGGTAGCTCCGTCATTATCGTTGATGGTGTAAGAAATTGTTGCAGTACCTGCAAATCCAACTGCAGGAACGAATGACAATTCCCCTGTGGTCGTATTTATGGACCAATCCCCTTCAGTGGTGGTCAAGGTTGTTTGTTGGCCTGGAGTTGCGGGGTCGATATCAATGGTTGACAAATCAAGTGTGCCATCGCTGTCCGAATCGTTTGCTGCGATGTTTGCGATGCTTGCGCTCACCCCTGAAAGAGTAGATCCACTGTCATCATTCGCTACGGGAGCAACATTTGAACATGGAAGGTCGTCGGAAGGGTCGGTATTTAATACCGTGAGTGTTTGTCCTACAAGCTCAGAAGGCACCACTGCGCGAATTACGACCGCGCGTGTTCCGTTTGAGTACGGATAGCTAACTCGAATGAAAATCGTTGAATCCGGATGAACACCTCCGAAATGCATAGTGGCATTGCCGAAACCACCATAGCCTTCACCTGCTCCTGAAGAAGTAATTGAAGAAATACTATTGTACGAGCAATCAATTATTTCTGCATTAACACCATTCGCAAGTGATGTCTGTCCATCACCACGGTTCCACAACGCATTTACTTTGATGTAGTTGTTGTTGTTAAGGTTGTTCTGCCAAAGTTGATTGGCCGCATTGTCCATGCTGGTATACAAGTCAAGGTCACCGTCGTTATCATAGTCCACAAAGGCTACGCAATTGGCGTCGCCTGCAGGGTTAATACCCAAATTGAGTGGTGAACTTGGACGGCTGAACTGAAGTGTCGAAGGGTTTTCGTTTATGAAAAGGAAGCCTGTTGTGAATACGTTGGCCAGATAAACATCGATATCGCCATCGTTGTCGATGTCGCCTGCAGTGATACCGTCTATGTTAGAAGAGTTGAGGTTGACTCCTGCCGAGCTTGCAGGTTCGCCCGTAGCTACAAAAGTTCCGTTGTCATTGCGCCATATTTGATTGGTTCCGTTGTCGGTCCAAAACAAATCAAGGTCACCATCGTTATCGAAATCAGCCCAAAGTACACCGCCCTTGTTGCTATTCACCGCATTCTGGTCGAAGTCATTTTCTGTAAATGTTCCGTCGCCATTGTTTTGGAAAATATCACCCGATGATTGTCTGCGAACGCATATGTCTACATATCCATCTCCATTAAAGTCGGCTGCTGCCGCATGATCACCTGTAGTGCCACCCGTTGGTAAACCTGTAATAGCATTATCAACCGCTGTGAATACACCGGTACCGTTGTTGGAAAGAATGTCAACGCCAAAACCGTGATCGTCAACTATCATATCCATGTCTCCATCATTGTCGTAGTCAACTACTACAATACCTTCCGCATTGATACCGTCGCTTATGGATATTATGGCCTGATTGGGTGTTTGCGAAGGTGTTCCGAAGCTATATGCCGGAGTGGCAGACGGCCCTTGATTCAGCCATACTTCTATTCTGTTGAAGGTATTCACCACAAAGTCGGTATATCCGTCATTATTGAAATCACCTGCAACGGCCGATCGCTCTTTCACTGACGCGGAAAGTCCTGAGGCATGGGTTGCAGTAACATCGGTGAACGATGAAGCTGCATTCGAGAAGTAGAGTCGACTGCCAATGGAGGTACTTTCTGTATTCAGCACAAGGTCGGGATATCCGTCTTGGTTGAAGTCAGCCCAACAAGCACCGGCATCTTTCGATCCTGTGGTAGCAAGACCTACCGAAGCTGCTACGTTGGTAAATGATTGGGCGTAACCGACAACGGTGGTTACAAGAATGAGCATCCATGCTGTGAATGCTTTGCGCAATAAGGTTTTCATGTAGAAATACACTTTAATTACAGAAGTTGGTTTTGGATAGTGGTGATTGCCGGAGACAACCCACTTTATCGCTCTCAAATCAAATGGAAGATTTGTTTGATTGTTGGATGCCCAATTGAATGTGCTAACAGCGGGCTGTTTATTCCACAACTATGTACTGAATACCCCAATTTTGTTCAACTTGTCAAAGGGGCTGTTACATTTGATGCATGATGGATTCACAGAAAACTTCGACAGAATTGACCATTGCCCGAGCGCAGCAGTTGGTTGATGATTGGATTCAAACCGTAGGTGTGCGGTATTTCAATGAGCTGACCAACATGGCTATGCTCACGGAAGAGGTAGGTGAGGTTGCGCGCATCATCGCAAGGCGTTACGGCGAGCAGAGCGAGAAACCTTCTGACGCGGAAAAAAATCTTGGGGATGAGATGGCCGATGTTCTTTTCGTCCTGATTTGCCTGGCTAATCAAACCGGCGTTGACCTGCAAGAAGCGCTTTTGAATAACCTCCAAAAGAAAACTCAACGTGATGAGTCACGTCACAGGAACAATCCGAAACTAACGTCTTAATAGGTCTCCAGATTGGAATCGATGGTTTCAATCCACGCCATGATTCCTCCGTCCAATGTATGTACGTTGTTAAAACCCAAACGTTGCAAGTGAGCAGCTACTGCCTCCGATCGTCTGCCTGATTTGCAGTGAATCACGACCGGGATGTTACGCTCAACCTCGTCTAGTCGTTGGCCTATTTCACCCATTGGAATGTGAATTCCGCCGATGCTGCAGGTTTCTACCTCATAATCTTCCCGAACGTCGATGAGTTGGTGAACAACACCTTGTTTTCGCCATTCCACAAGTTGTGAAGGAGTTACGGCTTGCATAGCTTCTATCATGATTTGAATTTCTTTACAGCGCTCTCAGGTAGAAAATCGAAGAATGTATCGCCACGAAGGCCCAGTCGAAGGCATTCCAATGGAATTACTTCATTCTCGGCTATGTTACCCAAATTAACATTCGCACCAAATTGCTTGATAAAGTATACCTGCTGCGGTTTTTTTGGAGCTTCCCAGAGAATGTCTTCCGGCTTCACATTTTTGATGATTTTATTAATGAGCATTACGTGTGCCTGGCCATTGGGTCGATAAATACCCACCGTTCCACTTTCACGTGCTTCGGCTATAACCTTCCAAGAACCTGCAGCCAATTCATGCTGCATCATTTTTATCCAGCGCGCAGGTGAAATGAGGATGCCCTCTTCTTTGGATCCTACCTCAGAAAGTACTTTGTAGTTTTTCGCAAAAGAACTGATGATTTCGCACTTCTTATCGTGAGGAATGCTCATACTGCCATCTGATATTTCAACCGTATCAAGACCAAGGCTGTCCACATATTTCTTGTAGTCGTCCATTTGGCCACGCACGTAAAACGCTTCGAAAAGTGTCCCGCCCACATACACACGCATGTCGGCTTTCTTATACAGTTTCACTTTGTCTTTTACGTTGGGAGCAAAAGCCGAAGTTCCAAATCCAAGCTTAACGATATCCACCTGATCACCTGCACTGTCTATAAGGTCTTCTGCTTGTCGAATGCTTAGGCCTTTATCCATAACCATAGTGAGGCCTGAATTGCGGCTTTTCTTTGTCCTTTCGGGAATGTTTTTGAGTTTGAAGTTCATGTAGTCAACAATGTGAGTGTGCAAATATGCAAAGATTTGAATAAGGCACGGGGTTTAATAATGTTTGCGAATAGCGTACTACTGTGACAGCTGCTTACGCAATTCGATAAAAAGTAGGTTTTGCTTGATTTCTGGAAAGTATTCTTCCAAATCATTTAAGCCCTCAGGATGGCGCATCGCCATGCGGAACAACAATTCTTCCGCATCGATTTTTTTTCCTGCTTGCATTAAATAAGCTACCTGCCTAAACCCAAGTTCATTGCTTTGAGGGCAGTGTTGCCATCCCGTTTGAATAATGGAAAGCGCGCGGTCAAATTCACCGCGATGAAAATAAATGTCTGAATAATCGAGCCATAAGTCCTCGTTTTCCTGAAAGCGACTCATAATCGATTCCGCAATGGCCTCTGCTTCATCGAATCGATTCAACTTCTTCAAGAACTCAATATGAAAAAGGTAGTAATCAGGATTTTCAGGCTCGATTTCAATAGCTCGTTCTACGAATGGTATGGCATCGATGGTCTTGTCCATTAAATCCATCGTGATGCTTATTCCTAAATAAGAGTCAGCGTAGTACTCGTCGACTTGAATACTTTTCCTGTAATAGAAAAGTGCTTTGTCATATTGATTGAGCTTCTCAAAACACTCTCCAATGTGACAATACACAGGAGCTTGCGGTGGCTCATATGCATAGGTTTCTTCGAATACCTGAACGGCATCTTGATAACGCTCCAACTTGAACAGTGTATGTGCCTTGTTGTAATAGGCCGGTGTGAAGTCTTCCTGAATGGCAAGCGAATAGTCGTAGCACTCCAACGCTTCTTCATGCTGCCCGATTTTTTGATACGCATTGGCCAAATTGTACCATGCAGGAAAAGAAAACGGGAACGATTCTAAAAACTGCTGGTAAAACTCAATAGCCTCCGCGCTTTTCTCATTCATGTCGAAAACGTATGCAAGCTCATAGAGTAGAACTTCATTTTTCGGACTTCGTTGAATGGCTTCCTGCAACACTTCTTGTGCTTTATCAAATCGTTGCATGTTCTCGTATTCGAGAGCAATTTCGAGATAGATATCGTCAGCAAATTCAATCGACCCAAGTGCAAGCGCTTTTTGCAACAGCACAATCGATTTAGCATGCTCTCTTTGCTGACTGTAAATAGACGCGAGCGTTAGCAGTACTTCTTCGTTGGCATCCATCCGCTCCAACTTCTTTAGAAGCTTCAATGCAGGAGTAAGATGTCCTAGCCCGGTTAACAACTGCGCTTCGCGAAGCATCAGTGTCATGTTATCCGGAAATAATCCATAGCCATATTCGATTACCTTCAATGCTTGGGAAAATAGCCCTGTCTCACTGTAGTAGTCAACAATCTCTTCCAATTGATCCATATCAAAATAATATGAATCATTGCGCGAGATCATTTTCTCGAATTTTTGCACCAGATCAATCGTGTTGCGATTGTCGTTGCTCTCTTCGTTCATCTCCATGGGCAATGGTTAAGTAGATTAGTTACCTACAAATTTACGCATTGTTCGCAAGGTTAAGTTCGATTGAAGCCAAATTTTCCCCTTGTCATTCAGACTGCTCAATACTTAATTGCGTAGTAAAGGATTTTTACCAATTCATTATTGGTCATAATCATCCCTTCTTCGTTTTGCCACCAGTTGAGTTCATTGTATTCTATAGGCGCAGCTCCGTGAAAATTGATTTTTATACCGTCTTTTTCAAATTTGTCCTCGAACACCATGCGAACTCGGCGCATATGAAATGCACTTGAAATAATGGTGATATAATCGGCATTGTTCTTTTTGCACCAGTGCAAAATTTCATTCGACTCGTCCATTGTGCTGTGGGCGGATGAAAGTGTGTCGACTTGAGAAGCGGGTACGCCTTTACTTAGCATGAAATGCCTAGTAAGTTCGCACTCGAGCATGGTCGTATCCAAGCATAGAATCTGATAAGGGTAATTTCCTCCTGTGGCAATAAATGATTGTTGTGGAAATTGCTGATACAGATTGTAAGCTTCCAGTCCACGCTCGTAACTATTACCTCCAAGCACAAAGCACATGTCGGTTTGTTCAGGGGCATCGGTTGCGTGTAACCAACTCCCGATTCCACGGAAAATACTGTTGAGTGAAAGAACGAATAGAATCAAAAGCACCGATAGAATGCTCACGATTTTGAACCATCTTTTTGACCAGAGTTTTTTCATAATGATTGCAGTTGTATCCAGGGTGCACAAAGTTTTTCAAGTGAAATGGCTACATCGCATTTACCGATGCCATGAAGAGCTTGCTTAGAATTGTTAAGACTCGAAAATGCAACTTCGTAGTTGTAATTCCAATGTGTTTTTTGAAGCCACATGCGAGCTTCCGGAAGTGACATGTCAAATCGTTTGCTTAGGTGAATCGCGCTGTGATTGTCTTGTTTGAACGCAATGCATTCACCGTTCATTATCTCCAGCAATTGCAACAAGGCTTCTTGCTTGTGTCGAATCGTTTCGTCCGATGCGATGATTAGAAAGCTGCTCCAGGGTGCGCTGAATTCTCCAATCAAACGAAGTTCTCCTGAGCGCTCATGAGGACGCGTCATGAATTTTTCCCAATAGAAAATATCTGCTTCTCCTGATGTTAAACATTGCACACCACCGTAAAGACTGTTAACTATCCGAAACGATTCGGTAACGGGAAAAACGTTATGCTCTCCTGCATGTATCATGGCCATCAAATGCGAGCCTGAACCGAATCGTGAAATTGCAATACGCTTGTCATGAATTCCCTGAGTGTTGGTTATATCGGATGAAGCGCCGGTGTAAATGCCCCAAACCAACGGTGTTTCAATGTACACTTTTGCAATGCGTGCCTGCAAACCATCTGATGCTGCGGCAATAAAACCTTCAGTAAGTAAAATGGCAACATCGAGCGAGCCATTGCTTAGGGCTTGTGTCATCGCGCCGGTTCCACCTGCATACATAGTCCACGAAAGATCGATGTTGTGCATAGAAAAGACATCGCGCTCTGCTGCTAATTGCCAAGGCAGATTGAAATGCTCCGGCACTCCTCCAACACGTAAGCTTTGCTTTTTCTTCATGATTCAATCAGTATGTTCCTGCGCGCTTGCGCAACAACCATTCGGCACCGAGTAGTGCGATAATGATAACCGCGAGCCATCTGAAATTGATTAACTCATCGAGTTGTTTATTCTCGTAAGAAACAGATACAATTTCTTTTTTGTTGAGTATCTCATTTACCAGGTCTTGCATGTTGGAAGGTGATACCATGATGCCATTATTCTCCCTTGCAAATTGATTGAGCAGACGATGATCGGCTACGGTATTTATTATTTCAAACTGCAACGGGCTTACACTGAATTCTCCGCGCTCTGTCCACACATTGCCATCGCTGCTTGCCTTGGCTTCGTAGCTGTAGTTGCCTACTGCCAAACGACCGGCATTGAGTTGATAGAGTGATCCGTTGGCAGAAAATAAGTAAGTGAATTCTTTGCCGCTTTCATCGGTGATGCGCATCGAGATTTCTCGCCCGGTGAGAGCTTCATAACTGGCGTTATATAGTTCTGCATCAAACAGAATGTCTTCGTTCTCGTTGAAATCATTTTTGGCATTTACTCGGAATAAACTCTTGTCTTCTTTCGATGCTAGGTATTGAACGCTTTTGGTGATGAGCTCGTTGAAACTTTCATGCGATTCAGTTTGCTGGAATGAGGTGTTGCGCCAACGCCAAATTCCTTCACCTAAAAGGAAGCCAATTTTGTTTTCCTGAATCTCATTGAATGCAATCAGAGGCTTACCGGTTTTGATGGTTCCTACTTGCTGTACTAATGCAGTTTGTAATCCAGGACTAAATGACAAATCTCCGAAAGGAACTTGCAACGGAGGCAGCATTCGAATCACACTAGGAAAACCGGTTTCCCAGTTAAACGTGCTGAAGGTTTCTTGAATACTTCCGCTTATATCTGTGCTGTTGTTGCGATAATTCCCAAGTGAAACTCCCAGATTCAACGCATTGAAAGTATTGAAGTCGGTAGAGGCACCCCAGATAAACATACCCGGAATTTTTTGTTCCATCGATGTTGTAATCAAACTTGAACCAATGCCTCCGATGCCCGGCAATTGATGCCAAATAACCATGCTGTAGTCGCGCAGGTTTCCGTTGAACTCTTTCGCAAGTTGAACATCTACGCGATAGCTTTCGTTTTCATTAATAGCTGCTCTTATCGCCTGAATATCGGGATGCGGTGCATAGGCTAGTATCAATACTTTCTGTCGACTGTCCAAGACGTCAATGAAAATGTCTTTGCTGTTGTTCGCATAGGTAACTTCATCTGCAATGCGAGTGATGGATACGGTATACCGCTGTAATCCGATTTCACTTGCATCGAGTGTGAGTGGTATTTTTTGAAATGATCGCTCATCATTGAAGGCAATGGCTTGAGAAAAAAGTACGCTTCCTTTTCTGCTAACCGTAAGCGTTACACTTTCGCCCTTTGCTTTTCTTCCCTCGACCATAATTTCCATTGGGAAACGATTGCCCAAATAGGCGAGCCTGTTGGCTGATACTCCTGCGATGAGCGCATCTTTGTGTATGGTTGTGTCTCCCAGTGCAATCGTGTATATCGGTACATTCAGTTTTTTAGATGTATGCACCGGATTACTTCCTTTGTTGAACAAACCATCGCTGGCAAGAATCACTGCACCCAAATTTCGACCACTGAATCGTGTGTAGACCTCTTCGAGCAGACCTGAGTAATCCGTGAGTTTTTCATCATACTGAATCGAATCAATTCCTTCGCTTGTGCCTGCACCGAAGCTGAAAGTGCGAACGTCGAAATCTTCACCGAATGAAGCCGCTAGTTGCTTTACTTGCTCTAAATATTCATTGCGATAGTAGCTTGAGTCTGCTCCAACAACAATCGATTCTGAATTGTCTTGTGCAAGCACAATGATTGGTTTTTCAACTGTGCGCTCAATCGTTTTGATGAGTGGCTTCAGTAGAAAAAGCGCAAGTAAGGTAACGCAAGCAAATCGAATAATCCCGAGGACTGTTGCCAGCGGTGTTCCGTAGGTGCGGTTGAAGCGATCACGGAAATACAAAGCACCTGCATATACTGTTCCCGCCAGCAGGCAGAAAACGATGAGCCATGAGGGTGCTTGTGTTATGATCGACATGTGTGCAGTGGAAATTATTACATCAACATGCCGCCGCAGACGTGCATCGTTTGACCGGTGATGTATGCGCTCATGTCAGATGCAAGGAAAAGAGTAGCGTTGGCTACATCATCTGTTGTTCCGCCACGCTTTAATGGAATTGCATTGCGCCATTCCTGAACTGTTTTTTCATCGAGTGCGCCGGTCATTTCAGTTTCAATGAAGCCGGGTGCAATCGCATTGCAGCGAATGTTGCGCGATCCTAATTCTGCGGCTACACTTTTCGTAAATCCAATGATACCTGCTTTCGATGCAGCATAGTTGGCCTGTCCGGCATTGCCTTTCACACCTACCACAGAACTCATGTTGATGATGCTTCCTGCTTTTGCTTTTAGCATCGGTTTAATGACTGCTTTCGTCAGGTTGAAGACAGACTTAAGATTGACGCGCATCACTTCGTCCCATTGCTCTTCACTCATGCGCATCAGTAGTGTATCGCGTGTGATGCCTGCGTTATTCACTAATATGTCGACTGTGCCGAAGTCAGCTACAACCTGATCGATTAGTGCCTGCGCTGCATTGAAATCGGCAGCATCGCTCTTATATCCTTTTGCAACGCCTCCCATGGCAGCTAATTCCGCTTCCAAGGCGCGCGCCTTTTCATCACTGCTTGCGTACGTAAATACGACGGTAGCTCCCTGAGCAATAAATTTTTCGGCGATGCCTTTTCCAATGCCGCGAGATGCTCCTGTGATTACGGCAACTTTTCCTTCAAGTAGTTTCATGGTTATTGGTGCGATTGTGTTTGGTCAAAATTAAGCTATGCGCCATCGGAGAGGTGCACTCATACTGTTTTTAAATTATGCTAAAACAACGGATTATAAATCGGCGGCTTCCGCTATAAGCTCAGCAACGTCTTTCACTTGCACATTGCTCTCTTTCTCGAAATGCTTTACGCCATCAGTCATCATGGTGTTGCAGAACGGGCAACCTGCAGCAATAATGGTGGCATTGGTTTCCAATGCGTCTTCTGTGCGCTCAACGTTCACTTCTTTGTTGCCGGGCTCAGCTTCCTTAAACATCTGAGCTCCCCCGGCACCGCAACATAAACCATTTGCTTTGCTGCGTTTCATTTCAACGAGCTCTGCATCCAGCTTTTCTATTAACGCTCTTGGGGCTTCATACTCTCCATTGGCTCGACCCAAATAACAGGGGTCGTGAAACGTGATACGCTTGCCCTTGAAAGCGCCGCCGCCTTGCAATTGTATGCGGCCTTCGCTGATGAGTTCGTTGATGAGTTGTGTGTGGTGAACAACCTCGTAAGTGCCGCCTAGTGAGGGATACTCGTTCTTCAGTGTGTTGAAACAGTGAGGACATCCGGTTACGATTTTTTTCACTTCGTAACCATTCAGAACCTGGATGTTTTGCATCGCCATCATTTGAAAAAGAAACTCATTTCCGGCGCGCTTAGCGGGGTCGCCCGTGCACATTTCTTCTTGTCCAAGAATGGCAAATGACACATTGCAATGCTGCAATATGCGAGCAATCGCTTTGGTTATTTTTTTTGCACGGTCGTCAAAACTTCCTGCACAACCTACCCAAAACAATACCTCCGGTGCTTCGCCTGCAGCAAGGCAATCAGCCATGGTTCGTACTTTCAATTCTGTCATTGTTATCAAATTTTAGACGCGATGTAACGCGTTCTTACTGTCTATCTTGTTGGACGCGCGGCGCATCCCTGCATCCCTTTTACACCGATACCTTAACCTTTAACTCTCATCCTTAAACACCTGTATCTTCATCTCCTTCTCCACCAAGTCCGTGAATTTACCTTCATAGCGGGTTGCTCGCACCATGTGGTTGTCAATCCAATGATAATTTCCTCCGCGTGGTTTTCCGAAAATGATTCCGTGGTAACGAAATCCGTGCTTCTTCAACCATGTCTCCGTTACTTCACGATGCGCTTCCGTTCTTGAAGTAAAAAAGTAAATTACGTGTCCTTGGTCAAACCAAGTGTTGCACGTTGCCAACGCATCCGGAAAAACAGCAGCATCTTCCATGCGCTCAGGTTCCTCGTTGGGTATGTCTTCACCTATTGTTCCATCAATGTCGATGAGGAAATTTTTCATTCCTTCAGGCAGCACCGGTGAAAGTCGCTTGCCATCTTCGTTTACGTCGATTAAAGTTGTCATGTCTGAAAAGAATTGAAATGGTTGTTTGTAAAACCCTGAGTTTGCTCGTCGCTTTTCGCTTTTTGAAAAACGCCGCACATGGATGAAGACTCATTGATTCTCCAAGTCGCATTTCAGAATTTCTAATCAGTTATTGGTCCAGTTGGCGCGATCAGATGCACTCATAGCCCATGGCGCGCCATTGTTTTCTATGTTGTTAAACATCACCGTAATGCTCTCCGGTG
>JBKCGW010000539.1:0-1847 GCA_046303175.1 Flavobacteriales bacterium | reverse complement strand
ATCGGTGCAATATCCGGCTACACGTGCTTCGTAAGCAGTGCAAGCAAGCAAGTTTTCGAGTGCCGCGTTATTGCCGTTGTTTAGTTCTACAGTTGTCCATGCAGGGTTTCCTTCGGGTCGATACTCCAATCGGTAGTCTTCTGCGGCGATGAGATCGTTCCAGCTTATGGTGTAGTTAAGAGTGCCCGGTGATTGTACTACTTCTAGGCCATAGGGTGCCATGCATTGTCCATTGTCGCAAGAGTTTAGCATCAATTGCAAGCTGTTGTGCACATTCAATCTTCCACCGCTCACGGTTTCGCCTTGCAGCTGGGTTGTTGTGTCGACACCGTTCAGGATAAAATCTTTCATGAGCGCTGCTGCTTGCGCCGGATTAGTGCTTGCGTTATCGTCGAAAGCAGTGCACGGTGCGCTGTACAAGAGTGCGATGGCACCTGCCACGCACGGACTTGAAAATGAGGTTCCGGTAGTGTTTGTATACGTTGTGTTGTTGGCGAGGTAAACTGCATCGCCCGGAGCGGCGAGGTCGATGGTTGTGATGCCGTAGCCGCCAGATGCGCGCACATCCATACTGTTCGTGCGTCCCACGCTAATGAGGAAATCGCTCGGGCATGCCGTAGGTAAGTCACCGAATGTATCCACGTTGGTGTTGTTGTTGGTAGTCGATCCGCAACTCAACACGCCGTGCACACCGAGTGAGTCGTACATGGCGCACCAAATAGGCGCATCGCCGGGTTGACCGTTGTCGGTACCCCACGAGCTGTTGGTTGCCACCACATAGGCGCCTTGCGCGCCATTGGTTTCGTTGTAAAGCCTGCGCATTTCGAGTGGGTACACATATCCTGCAATGGCTGCTGCTTCTGTGGAGCTACCTATTTCGACTACCATCATTTTCACGTCCCAGTTTACACCCACTACACCCGTGTTGTTGTTTCCTTTCGAGCCAATCATGCTGCACACGCGTGTGCCGTGACTGTCGGTGTCGAGCTCATCGCTTTCGGTGGTGATGTTCCAGCCGTTATAATCATCAATGAATCCGTTGTTGTCGTCGTCGATGTTGTTGAGCGGAATTTCATGCACGTTCACCCAGTGGTTGTCGACTATGTCGGTTGTGTTCCATTTAGCACCACCCAACTCCACCACGCACACTACAATTTCATCGCCCGTTGGAGTAGTTCCACCCGTTGTGATATCCCACGCCAATTCGCTATCGATGTCGTGATCGTTGGCTTGTTGGTGATGCCATTGTTGCTCGAAGAATGGGTCATCGGGCACGAGGCGTTGGGTAACGATGTGATTGACTTGCGCGTGTTCCACCGTGTTATAACTGTTGGCATAGTAAAGGAAATCGCGCATAGGGATTTCGTCTTCATTGAACTCCACAAGCCACAGGTTCATGCGCGGATAGATGCAGTGTGATTCTTTCACCTCGGCCAGCAGACCCAGCTGCGCGTTCATTTCATCCACAAACAAATGGATATCGGCTTGTGCTTTCAATTGCACCAAAGCTTGGCCGGGCATGCGTTGTTGCGCGAAAAGCATCGCGTTCAGAAACAGCATGCAAGCGAAAGAAAAAAGGATGCGCCAATTCATGGGTTAAAGGTACTGCGAAGGGGAGGTATACAGGATTGTAGGATAGCAGGATTGTAGGATTATAGGGAGGCACTTTTGGATTCTTAACAGGCGCTTTTCTCTCTGTGTTCTCCGTGCCCTCTGTGGTTAAAAATTATTGAACCGCAAAGCCGCAAAGAGCCGCAAAGAATAATTTCTCTTGAATTTTCTCTGTGTCTCTGCGGTTAAAAAAAACTCACTCCTCCACATACACCCTCTTCACCCGTTGGCTCACC
>JBKCGW010000538.1:0-1527 GCA_046303175.1 Flavobacteriales bacterium | reverse complement strand
TCAACCTTCAACCAAATCACCCCACACTCCCCTCCAGCGATATCGCCAACAACTTCTGCGCTTCCACGGCAAACTCCATGGGCAACTTGTTCAGCACTTCTTTCGCATAGCCGTTTACAATCATGCTGATGGCTTGCTCTTCGTCCAAGCCACGTTGCTGGCAGTAGAAGATTTGGTCTTCGCCAATCTTCGAGGTGGTGGCCTCGTGCTCCACCTTCGCACTGTTGTTCTTCACTTCGATGTAAGGGAATGTATGCGCACCGCAACGATCGCTCATCAAGAGTGAATCACACTGTGAGAAGTTGCGCGCGTTGGCTGCGTTCTTATTGATCTGCACCAAACCGCGGTAGCTGTTTTGACTTTGTCCTGCGCTGATACCTTTCGAGATGATCGTGCTCTTCGTGTTGCGACCGAGGTGGATCATCTTCGTTCCTGTATCTGCTTGCTGAAAATTGTTGGTCACAGCTACAGAATAAAATTCGCCGATGCTGTTGTCGCCTTTCAGCACGCACGACGGATACTTCCACGTCACGGCGCTTCCTGTTTCCACCTGTGTCCAGCTGATTTTGGAATTCACGCCTTCACACATGCCGCGCTTCGTTACGAAGTTGAACACGCCGCCTTTGCCTTCTTTATCACCCGGATACCAGTTCTGCACCGTACTGTATTTGATCTCGGCGTTGTCCATCGCAACGAGTTCTACCACTGCGGCATGCAGCTGATTCTCGTCGCGCTGAGGAGCCGTGCATCCTTCCAGGTAGCTCACATAGCTTTCGCTGTCTGCCACCACCAGCGTGCGTTCAAACTGACCCGTTCCTCCTTCGTTGATGCGGAAGTAGGTGGAAAGTTCCATCGGGCAGCGCACGCCTTTCGGGATGTAGCAAAACGAACCGTCGGTGAAGACAGCTGAGTTCAATGCTGCGTAAAAATTATCGGTGCGTGGCACAACACTGCCAATGTATTTGCGCACGAGTTCCGGATGTTCTTTGATGGCTTCGCTCATGGAGCAGAAGATGATGCCGAGTTCGCCGAGTTTCTCTTTGAATGAGGTCGCAACAGACACAGAGTCCATCACAAAATCAACCGCCACACCGCTCAATCGCTTTTGCTCTTCGAGCGAAATACCCAAGCGGTCCATTGTCTTCCGCATCTCCGGGTCGAGCTCATCCAACGAGTTGAGCTGTTTCTTTTGCTTGGGAGCTGCATAATAAGAAATTGCTTGAAAGTCGGGCTTCGTGTAATGCACATGCGCCCATTCGGGTTCGGTCATCTTTTGCCAAATAGCAAACGACTCCAGACGCCATTGTAAGAGCCACTCGGGCTCTTCTTTCTTTTTTGAAATCAGTCGAATGATGTCTTCGTTCAAACCGGCCGGCGCCTTGTCCGACTCAATATTGGTGGTAAAGCCGAATTCGTATTCCTTCGACGTTACACTATCCAGCAACTCATCTCCTTCGTAGGCCATATACTTGCGTGTTGCGTTTGTTAGATTGAAAAGCTTTCACCACAGCCGCACGTTCTGCTGGC
>JBKCGW010000537.1:0-6045 GCA_046303175.1 Flavobacteriales bacterium | reverse complement strand
TAGGCATCGAGACATAACCGAAGGATGGAACAAAATGCCATTGGGATTTACACATACATTGAATCGTTTGCTTTCGAACCATGCCCCCACTTCTTGCGCAAAGCATGAACCCATAACAACGATAGAATCATTCAATCCAAGTTGGAATGACGAACTACCCACTTCAACTTCCGTAGTTAGCTTCATTTCGGCAACGTTTTGAGCAATTGATTGGTGTCGATATTTCCGCACTTAAAATGTTGCGCAGGGCATGAAGAAAATCCATGTACACCGCACGGTTTGCAAGAAAGGTTTTCGGAAACTTGCACCACGGAAGAAACCGTAGAAAGTGGACCAAATCCAAATTCAGGAATGGTGCTACAAAAAACAGCCGTTACCGGGGCATTCAACGAAGAGCACAAGTGCATTGGGGCGCTGTCGTTGGTGTAATTCATACGGGCTTTGCTCATCAAGGCGGCAGATTGAAGCAACGTCAATTTTCCGGCTAGTACGTGCACATGAGAGAGCTGTTGAGCAAGAGAACGGCATAATTCAACATCGCCCGGCCCACCCAACAAGAATACCTCGTAACCACTTACAGCGCCGATGAAATTCGACCAAACGTGCATGGGTACTTGCTTGGTCATCCAAACAGATGAGGGGCTGATTGTTATGAACGGTTTTGTGGCATACTGCTCAATGAAGGAGAAATCTTGCGCCGTCGGATACAGCTTAGGCAAGGTCCTCTCGAACGGAACCCAAGGCTTAGCCAATTCTATACAACGATCGATTTCATGCTTATAATCGGGTTGACCCTTCTTGCCAATCGCATGATTTATTCTGTGGGAATAGAATCGTGACAGGAATGTTGAGTCGAAGCCCGCAGTAGCTTTTGCACCCGCAAGCACCGTAATAAGTGCTGATGCTGTGTACCGCTGTAAATTCAGAACCAAGTCATACTGATTGCTTCTCACCGTTTTCACGAGCTTCAGCAGATTCTTGTACTTCGCTTCCTTCTTATGCCAAACGAGGACATTTCGAAGAAACGGATGGGCCGTGTAAAGTTGTTCATTTCCCGACCTTACCAAAAGATCGATAGTCGCTTCAGGCAGATGTTTATGCAGATGCTCCAGCAGCGCTGATGCGAGAACAGCATCACCGATGAAAGCAGTTTGAATAACGAGTATTTTCTTTACTTGCTGCATTTATGCAGATACATTGTATTCGCGCAGCGCATCATTGAGCGATGTCTTCAGATCGGTACTTTCCTTTCGTTTACCAATGATGAGCGCGCATGGCACACCAAATTCACCTGCGGGGAATGTTTTATTGTATACCCCTGGAATTACTACGGAGCGCTCTGGTATTTCGCCAGAGAAAGAAACCGGTTCGTTGCCACTGACATCGATGATACGGGTAGTTTTTGTGAGCACCACGTTAGCGCCAAGCACTGCCTCTTTGCCTACACGCACGCCTTCAACAACAATTGCTCTTGATCCAATAAATGCTCCATCTTCAATGATGACCGGTGCGGCCTGCAAAGGTTCCAGCACCCCTCCGATTCCTACTCCACCGCTCAAGTGCACATTCTTTCCTATCTGAGCGCAGCTTCCTACGGTAGCCCAGGTGTCGACCATTGTTCCTGAATCCACGTACGCACCTATATTCACATAGCTAGGCATGAGTATTACGCCCGGAGCGAGAAATGCTCCGTAGCGAGCAACCGCGTGAGGCACAACGCGCACGCCTAAGGCTGCATAGTTGCGCTTCAGTTCCATTTTATCGTGAAACTCCAAAGGACCGGCCTCTATCGTTTTCATTTGCTGAATCGGGAAATACATCACGACCGCCTTCTTTACCCATGCATTCACTTGCCAAGTGCCATCAGCGAGCGGCTCCGCTACGCGAACCGTACCCTTATCCAAACCCTCTATTACCTCGCGAATGGCATTCTTTGCCTCGTTTTCCTGCAGCGCCTCGCGGTTCTCCCACGCAAACTCTATGATGGATTGTAGTTCGTTCATACTTGAAATATTTAGTCAAAAATAGTTGGTGCATATTCACCACTTGAAATTTTCATCATGAGCAAGGTATTGGGAATTGATTTTGGAACTGTGAGGATTGGGTTGGCATTGACCGATTCCGCTCGAATTATAGCCTCTCCGCTGGAGACTATCCCCAATGCGGGAGCTTTCGAATACCTGAAAAAACTTATCGAAAAAGAGAAGATAGTGGACGTTGTAGTTGGCGAAGCGAAATACCTCAATGGCGAAGAGTCAGAGATTACGGTGTTGCAAAAGCAATTTGTAGAAAAACTGGCGGCACGTCATCCCGGTATCACGATTCATCGCGTAAATGAAATGTACACCAGCAAGATGGCCGCTCAATCGATGATTACGTCAGGATTAAAGCAATCTGTGCGCAAGGAGAAAGGCACGCTGGACAAGATGAGTGCTGCGATTCTACTCCAATCTTGGCTCGACTACTTCCGAGGCTAAATCTCGATAATCTGAAGTGTACTCTGCGGTGGTTGGATTGCATCCAACAAGGTTCGCATGAGAGCTTTGTTGTTCGCGCAGGCCAATGGAAGAATATTGTTTGTGCGCTCTTGCATGGAACCGTTGGGATAGATTTCATCCCACAAACGTTCGAGCGATGTCAGCTTTTGTTCTTCCTTCATTTTAGAAGCTTTCCAGGCTTTTCCCTGGAGTTGTTCCATACCCGTCAATACACGCTGAAGCTCAGCCATTACTGCAGACTGCAACGTTGAATCTATTAATCCAACGCGCTCTGCGAGTTCTTCATAGATCTTTCGAAGTTTATCTTTTTCATCAGAGTAATCCGGTTTAGAACCAACCATCCGCTCAATGATTTGCGATTTCTCAGACAGCAAATCCGCAGCATTCAGATTCAACTTATTTAATCGTCGCACCTGGGCTGCATTCAATATGATGGCGGCATCTCTCAACACCAGCGCAGGCATTTTCAATTCGAATCGTTCAAAAGCATTCTTTAATTGCAACCAATATGCAAGTTCACCCGGCCCGCCGATATAGGCCACATTGGGAAGAATTGTTTCCTGGTATATAGGACGCATGAGGACATTGGGACTGAAATTCTCGGGATGCAACTCGAGTTCCGACTGCAGAGTCTCCCATGACCATTGCTGCTTCCCATCCACTGTCATCCACGCATCTTTTTGCTTTTCTATTCGCACTCTCGCTTGGGGTGACAAGTAAAAAAGATTGGTTTCGCGCGGATTGACTTGAGGCTTATACCCTAAATCTACAAGCTTACTATTGGTTGCGGTAACACTCGTATGGATGTGTTGATGCAGCAGCTCCTCGCGAATGGATCCCATGAACCGGCGTTTCAATCGCTCATCATCCGCATCGACTATCACTAAGCCCCATTCCCCGAAGCATTGGTGAATCCATGCTCTTGATGCTTGCGCCCATGTTGACATTTTCAATGCATTACTCCACAGTTCCCGCATACTAGCGCGAAGCTCATCCTGTTCAATCTTGGCTATCCATTCTTCGAAAACATCGTTCAATCCATCCGTTTGAAATCGGCCCACTGCGCCTTCTTGAGGTGTATTCCATTGCAGTCGTTTGCCATTCGAAACAGTATGATTGATTTCCTCCTTGTCGTGATCCTCCGCGGCCATCCAAAAAACAGGAACTACCTGCAATCCGGGGGCTGTATTCGATAGCACCTGAGCCAGTTTAATTGTGCTCAGGATTTTGTAAATCACGTAGGCCGGACCCCCGAATAAACACAATTGATGTCCTGTTGTTACACAAACCGTTTGCGCTGATGCCAAACACTCAATACTTGTTTCGACCTGAGGAATTGTCGGCAGATCGTTGTATTGTTCACGCAACACCTGCACCAGTGTTTGCCTAGTTTCGGCAAGAATTGTTCGACTTTGCGCATAGTTGGCGATTGCATCAACCGAGCAATCTACATTGTATAGCTCGCGCAACTTTTCATAGCGTGCGCAGTAATCACGAACAAGCGCGTCCAGTTTGCGGAATTCGATTTCGGGAAATTGCTGCGAGTGCATGCAGCGAAATTAGGGATACAAGTGATACAACTCGGACTCTATCTCACTAGGTGAAACATGCCTCGCATATCGCGACGTTTTGGCTTGCCGTTTCGGCCTTCTTCAAAATACGTTATTTGCCAAACGTAGCTACCGGGAGAACAATTCAAACCTTGATAAGTACCATCCCACCCTGCGGTGTTGCGATTAGCGGCATAAACGCGATCACCCCACGAACTGAACACTTCCAATGTCCAATCTTCCGAGGAATTTGCAATCGGCAAAAACTTGTCATTGTTACCGTCGCCATTTGGGGTGAAAGTATTCGGAACAAAAAACTCACGTTCACCCTCCGCATCAACAACCACATCATTAACAGGATCACGCTCACCATCCACCTCTGCATACTCTCCGAACATTGGCTCTATGGTAAAATAGTCGAGAAAGTAGTAAGCAAATGCAGGGTCGTTGCCCTCACGTATTTGGATTGTTTTATCTGAATCGTCACCGAACAATCCGAAGGTCATGTATTCGAAGGGTTCTTGAGGATAGAAAGTGAAAATGTAGGTTTGCCATTCAACAGAATAAACAACTGCGTCTATCTTCAATTGAGGTTGAAGCATGAGCGGATCGGTGCCATTTTGGGTGGGTTGACCCACACTGAAATACATGCCGATATCGTTGACCGCTAAACCGGATTGTGCGGTTGGTGTATGCTGACCGTTGGCCATTCGAAAACCTATGGCGTAGGGCTTACCTACTACCATTGGATTTGTCAACTCTGTGCTAATATATTCTCTGGTATTCGTTGTGGGTCGACCACAAATGGATAGCCCCATGACTGCATCGCCATCGTACGAATCAACAATTCCCATGGAAGTCTCCGGCAAATCGCAGGCGTTTATTGCATCATAATGCAGTAAATCGGGTGAAGCGGTGCTACTTGATGCATTGGACCAACCCGTTGCACGTTGCCATTGTCCCAATCCATTGGGCATAGAGCTGAATTGCTCGAAGCTACCATTGGACAACTGTGCCCAACAAGGAGCCGTTACATACGTCAGAAGAAGAAGTAAAGTTGAACGCATGCCTGGGGTAAACATTTGGCTAATATACAGTAAACGATTTGGATAACCTACTAAAAATAGACTCTTCCGTATACGCTCAAAGACGTGTTGAATACATCGATGGATATGAATTCCTCGCGTATGACATTGACGGCGGGAAAGGATGAAACGAGTGATGCACCTATCGAAATACTCGCCCTATTTCTCCACGAGGAGAAGGGTATTTTTCTTTCCATGCCTACTGCAAAGACAGGCATCAACAAATTCTTAGTTTGATTAGTGTTTGCTGAAACCGAGCTCCACCTTCCATCATCGGTAAAGAAGAAAATATCGGGAGTAGCCAATTTTTTACTGAGCATTCTCCGAACGACGCCGGCCTCAATGAATAGTCGCACATTGTGTCTACTTCGATTCAAGGAAGTACGCAACTTTAAACTTACATCCCTTGAACTAAACTGAAGAGCTGCATCTTGAAGTTCCAAATAAACTGTATCCACCTCTCCGATTTCAGGTGTCTTGGTGCTCACGAAGTGCTCCAAATAGAAATCCTGATTTTCTGATTTGAACGAAAGAATGCTATCAACGTTCAGTTGGTCAGGATTAGCCAGCGTAGAATAATTGAACCGAACCGAATTGAATGCGCCGCCGGCTCCAACCGAGAGTTCGATATCACCAAAAGAGCTTTTAATGGTTAGAAACTGCGCCGCGGCGTCCATGCTAAAAACACTATTCAAGCGCGGTGAGTAGCCCGAACCCGTAAAGTGATTGAGTGATTGATAATCTGCATCGGTATCCAAAACACGTGGAAAGGTAGCATTCAAACCGGCAGCAAACGCTATCGAACCTATTTGAGAGGGTATACGTTTCAGTTTTACACCATTCCCATTACTAGGAGTTGAATCGACAGATACCGCAATTTGATCTCGCTCTATAAAGATGGTATCCCCATCC
>JBKCGW010000536.1:0-1009 GCA_046303175.1 Flavobacteriales bacterium | reverse complement strand
GATTGTTCCCATGAGCGACAGCACGTGGGTCAACGGCAATCGATTGCCGGTAGCACTCGAAACAAAAGGCGCCGGACTTAAGTCGGTGAATCTTCCAAAAGTATATGGCGATGTTGGATTTGCCATAACGACAGTCGACATGCTCGATGGCAACAGCAATCGATGCGGAATATACCGGATTGAATTCTATGTAGACGGCTTGCAGGTATACGGTCAGCGCATGGACAAGCTTGACTTTACCACGAATCGCGCAATGAATGCACACACTATTTACGAGCGATTTAAAAAGGAGCGCAGCTCCATTCATGGTTCGTATCGACTGCCGGGTAATCCGCTCGATATTTATGACAATCTGGTCAACGATGGTATTGTGAGTCTGCGCGACGGCAAGCAGCATACCTGCGAATACCGAATTGTCGACATCATGGGGAATGAGAGTAAAGTAAAGTTCATGGTGCAGGCACAGCCCAATGCCGGCGGAAAATCGGTTGCACCAACTAATGCGCTTGCACGTTGGAATTGGGAACAGGATAATGCCTATGAATCAGACAAGGTGAAGGTTGCCATGAAGGCTTACACACTCTATGAGGATTTAGATCTGACCATTACAGAGTCGAATAAGATTGCCAATACGGTGGGGCCTACCTATTTGATAGCATCTTCCTATGAGCCGGTTCACAATGCATACACCCTCGAATTGAAAGCCAATGGGGTAAAACCGGGTTTTGAAAACAAGGCCACCATTGTGAGGTGGGATCCCGATAAGAACAAAATCAATGCAGAGCCAAGTAAGTTCAATAACGGTTGGATTTCAGCCCAGCCTATGTATTTGGGATATTTTTCCGTGATGGTCGATAGCGTGAAACCTTCGATTTCTTCTGTCGATTTTGCTCCTGCGCTAAAGGGCAAGAAGAGTTTTTCGTTTCGTATCTCGGATGGTTTGTCGGGTATTGATCAGATTATTCCCAAGATCGATGGCAAATGGGCACTCATGGAATACGACGCAAAG
>JBKCGW010000535.1:0-8264 GCA_046303175.1 Flavobacteriales bacterium | reverse complement strand
AACACTGTAACTGCTGCCTCCGCATCACCCACTATTTGCCTCGGAGATTTACTTCCTTCCATCACGCATACTACCACAGGCGCTACTGGAATTGGACCTGCAACCGGCTTGCCTGCTGGTGTGACCGCTTCTTGGTCTGCGAATGTCATTACCATAAGCGGCACACCCACAGCTGCCGGAACGTTCACCTATTCTATTCCGCTCACAGGTGGTTGCGGTTCAGTAAATGCAACGGGTACTATCGTAGTGAATTCTCCGCAACCTATAACCTTGACATACGGCGGGCCTTTCTGTATTGGGTTTAACAGCGTAACACCAACCAACAGTTGGACAGGCGGAGGTACTTACACGGCTGTGCCTGCTGGACTGAACATAAACAGTGGTACAGGTACAGTGTCGTTTGCAACCAGTACGTCTGGAACCTACACCATCACTTTCACACCCACGGGTTGTGCATCGCCGGTAAACGCTCAGCTGGTTCTAAATAATCCACCTGTTGCATCCGTTACAGCTACTTCAACCATATGCTCGGGCACAGCTACCAACCTTACGCTAAGCAGCGCGCCTGCAGGGGCGACGTTTACGTGGACACAAGTATCGACTGCCGTAACGGGAGCATCGAATGGCAGCGGCAGCAGCATTGCGCAAACGCTTACTGCCACCGGTGCTGCAGCCGGGAACGTTGTGTATACCATAACTCCAAGCTTGAATGGATGTATTGGAAGTCCTGTGGTGTCGACCGTTACGGTGAATCCAATCAACACAGCCGGTCCGCCTTCTTCCAATCCTACGCTCTGCCCGAACATTGCTCTCGCACCTATTACGATTAGCACCACCGGTGCAACGGGAATTGGTGCCGCAACAGGCTTGCCAGCGGGTGTCACAGCATCATGGTCTGCTAATGTCATTACCATTAGTGGAACACCCTCTGCTCCAGGTGTTTATAGCTACACCATTCCGTTAATAGGCGGCTGCGGCAATGTGAATGCTACCGGCACCATCACGATCAGCGATGTACTCGATTTCGTCAACCTTCAGTTTCCGGCTTCGGCAACTATTTGCGCAACCGGTTCTTTCAATGCTTTCGGGCAATTATATAACACAGGCGCAATCAATACAGAGCCGGCGGGTGCAGCCCCTGGTGTAACGGTACAAATTGGATACAGCGCTTCGAATAACGATCCTGCTACCTGGACAAATTGGGTAAACGCGAGCTTCAATACACAGGTTGGAAATAACGACGAATACACAGGCACGCTCAGTGGTTTGGCTGCGGGAACTTACTACTACGCTTTCCGCTATCAAATCAATGGCTGCGCATGGCAGTATGGTGGTTACAGCGCTTCGGGTGGAGGTTTCTGGAATGGCACCAACAACGTGAGTGGGGTACTCACTGTGAACGCGGCTCCGTTAGCAGGCAATGATGGTGCTCTTACCGTTTGTGCAACCGGCGCATCGGTTAACTTGTTTACTTCTTTAGGTGCATCGGCATCTTCAACCGGAACATGGTCGGGCCCCTCTGCATTATTGGGAGGTAATTTGGGCACATTCAACCCTGCGGTCAATTCGGCAGGAGTATACACATATACGGTAAGTGTTGTCGGATGTCCCGATGATCAAGCGGTTGTGAATGTAACGGTGGGAACTGCACCAACGGCCTCTGTCGTTTATCCTACCCCCATCTGCACCAACGAAGCTGGCTCTATTGTTCCAACGATATTGGGTACAACGGGTGGCACGTTTTCATCGGCACCGGCAGGCTTGAATATTCAATCGGCATCGGGTGCTATAAATGCGGCTGCTAGTACAGTAGGTAATTATGCTGTAACCTATTTGATTGCCGCTGCTAATGGTTGTTCAGCTTTTCAGACGGTGGCCAATGTCAGCATCGTTGCAGCCCCTGCGATTCCTACGTTAAATCCGAATCCCGCTTGTAGTAACACATCTACGTTTACGGCAGGTGGAGGAACATGGTATGAATTCTTTGTGAATGGCACATCACAGGGTCCTGCATCTGCAACCAATACCTTGAATTCAGCGGGTTTTGCTGCGGGTACACAGGTGTGTGTGCGCAGCTATCCCGTGCCACCTATTATGGATGGTGCGCTGACAGATGCCTCTTGGGGCTCAGAAATCGCAGGCTCTACCGGTGGTGCGTTGAGTAGTTTCGGTGCCAACCGTATCGATGGACTGAAGCTTTTGAATCGAAATGGTATATTGTATGGCGCTGTTGCCGGTACGGAGGAAGATGGCACTGCTGAGGCATTGAATAATCGAATTGCTTTGTTCATTGATTGCAGGGCGGGTGGCTTTAATAGCCTTTCCGCTTGGACGAACCGAAGCGCCGCTGCCTCTAACACCAGTGGTCTTACGAACCTGAACAACGGTATCGTATTCGATGCAGGTTTTGAAGCTGATTACATTTTGAGCATGAATCGATTCAATGGTCAAACGTTCTTCGATTTGTATGATATGGCGGCGAACACCAACAACTTCCTAGGCTCCGGTCCTAGCGCTCAGTTTGGTTTCCAGGCGAATGCTTCGGAAGGCGACTTAACGAAGGGTTTTGAGTTTTCATTGCCCTTAACAGCGTTGGGCAATCCGGGCGGTGTTTTGAAGGTATTCGGAATGTTGGTTAATGACCCGGGTGCGGCAACCACAACCATCAGCAATCAGTTTATTACCCCGGCCAACACCGGAGAGGGAAGCTATGGCAGTAATGCGGTCTTCTTTAACAATGCGGCGCCGAACCCGGTGCTTTACCAGGTGACGCAAGATTGTTTTGAAGAGACGTGCGTGACTGTGCAGCAGTCGGTGACGCCTTTGTTCAATCCGATAGCACCGCTGTGTTCAGGGGCTGCAGCTACACCTCTGCCTAACACATCGACCAATGGTGTGAGTGGCACTTGGTCGCCTGCGGTGGTAAGCAATACAACCACAACCACCTATACATTCACACCAACAGGGGGAGGTTGCGCAACAACAGCGTCTTTGACCGTAGAGATTACTCCGCAGGTAACTCCTGTATTCGATACTCCTGCGCCTGTGTGCTTTGGCACTACTGCCCCGGTTTTATCAACCACATCGAATAATGGAATCGTTGGAACCTGGACAGGTCCGGTTAGCAATACTGCTAGCGGTACGTACACCTTTACACCCAATGGTGGGCAATGTGCTTCGTCATCCGTGCTCACAGTAACGGTTCTTCCGGAGGTAATTGTGGATGGAATTTTCCATGATTAGTTGTTGTTTATTTGTCTTTAGTCTTTCTTTTTTGTATTTTAGTCTTATTTTAAGGTGTTTCTATTGTTGAGTCCGGTTTGTTGTTGGGGGTGATTTTGGTAATCAACTGTCGGGAGCGTAACTTGTGTGATGGCATTACGTATAGACCTTTCTGATACTACTCATGAACTCAATGAATTTCATTATAACTCTTTGTTTTCTTTTTGTTTGGGCACTGGAAGGATTCTCTCAGAAGGATCAGAAAACGCAGCTAGATATAAAAAGACAGGAGCAACCTATTGAGCTTCAGGATAAGTTCCTCCATTTTGAACTTTATCCAGGGGATTCAGAATCGTTTGAGCAAATGGAGCAGGCTTTACATTCTTTCAATCGACTAGAATCTTATAGGATGGTTGAACAACGAAGGAAGATTCCTTTTAGTGACGGAAAATCCTTTGTTGTATTATACTCAGCAAATGAACTCAAGGAGTCCTCGGGCAGAAGTATCCGTCCGCAAAACATTCGATCAGGTGACAAGTATCCCCAAATAGTTTTTCATCTAACGCAACAAGGCACCATAAAAGAGGAGGTGGTTGATTAATTCATGAGATTACTTCTTTTCATACCACTACTTCTTGCGTCGGCGGCTATTTCGGCTCAAACCTTCAGTATGGGTAACCTTGGCGTGGTTACCAATGCTTGTGGAGGTGTTTTTTATGATAGCGGCGGAGCTGCAGGCCAATATGGAAATGGCCAAAATTTTACAGCTACTTTCTGCGCCCCGGCCGGACAATACATCTCATTTGATTTCACGTCGTTTAATACTGCTAACGCTCAAGATTTTCTGGATATATACGACGGACCGGATGTTAACGCACCACTCATAGGTTCTTACGATGGTGCTAATGGTCCCGGTTTGGTTACAAGTTCGTTGGGAGGGTGTCTAACATTTGTTTTCTCGTCCAATAACTCCGGTACTGCAGCCGGTTGGGTTGCCAATATCTCGTGTAATGTAACTCCTCCGGGTACAGGAGATGATTGTATTGCTGCGTTGGGCTTTTGTACGAATAATACCTATACGTTTCCCAATAACACAGACGCCGGTGACCTCGGTGCAATTGATTGTTTGTTTTCGACGCCTAATCCTGTGTGGTATTATATGCAAATACAATCGCCAGGCACCTTGAACATGAATATCTCACAAACCACAAATGCAGGGGTGGGAATAGATGTGGACTTTGATTTATGGGGGCCGTTTACATCTTTACCTGAGGGCTGCGCGGCAATTGCCGCAGGAACGGCAACTAGTGTGGATTGTAGTTTTTCAGCTGCAGCAATTGAACAGGCCGTGATTCCCAACGCACTGGTAGGTCAGTTCTACATTATACTGCTTACTAACTTTTCCAATCAGGCAGGTGAGATTACATTTAGCACTGCTGCAGGATCAACCGCAGGAACTAACTGTAATATTCTATGTGGTATAACAGATGTAACTGCAACTCCGACGGCTTGCGTGCCTGCAACCAATACATACTCAGTTTCAGGACAAGTCCTGGTTACTAATCCGCCCACTTCCGGTAATTTGGTTATTACGAGCAGCTGTGGAGGAAGTGTAACTATACCCGGACCTTTCGGAAATACGATAAATTACACATTACCGGGCTTGGTTCCTACGGGAGGGGCATGCAATCTAACGGCATCCTTTTCCGCCGACGCAACTTGTAATTTCACGCAAACCTATCTATCCCCAAATTCCTGTTCTGCCAACGTGTTGAACTGTCCGAATTACGCAGCTGTTTCAACCAGTCCAACTACTTCTTGTGCGGGTCAGGTATATTACCTGCAGGTTGCAAATACAGCTTGCAATGGTACTATTAACTTTCAAGTTCAGGGTAATTGGGGGCTTGTAGCTTCCGGGCCACCACCATCGCAGGCCCAAAATGCAAGCCAAATTTCGTGGAATGTTACAAGCAATCTCACCGGTGCCATCGTGGCGAGCGGGGCAGGTAGCTCGACCGTGAATGGTCAGAACTTTACATTCAATGTAGGTCCTTTGAATCCGGCGGTTGTTGGTAATCTTTTTACACTGAATGTATTCGATAGCAACGGTAATGGCTTCGGTGCAGGAGGAAATATTGCCGCATATCAGAATGGGGCGCCGATATCGACCGTAATAAACGCGTTCGGAGCCAGTTCATTTACTCAATTTGGAGCTAACCTGACGATTTCGCCGGCTACCATTACAATCAATACTCCCACTGGACCTGTAGTTTCAACGGTAACCAATTGTAAAAGCTTCAAGGTGCCCATTAGTCTTCAGAACGCAAACTTCTGCAATACGGTCAATCTTTCTCTTCCTTGGACAATTACCTGCAGCACGAGTGGTGCAGTAATTTCTTCGGGAGTTAACAACATAACGGTTTATCCGAGCATTCCTTCAACGGCAGAGGATATTGTTGACATTGCTTACGATAGCTTGAATTGTGACTGGACAGTCACCCCATTGAATGACTGCGTTGCGGCCAATATCGGGTCAATATTCACGATAACACCTAATCCATTAACACAGGGCCCTCCTAGTTGCCAATCCGGAAATGCTACGTTTGAGGTCGTCTATAATGGGGTAGCGGGTGGACCGAATTGCTGTTCTACCGGTGGACCGCAAATCCCGGTTGTATTTAATCAGACATTTCCACAAGCTAATTTCAGCCCTGCTAATTCTCCGTTTGGAGGTACGAATAACTCCGCTTTTTTGACGATTCCTCCCAATAATATTGGGGGTATTGCTAATAGCCTTTCCCTTTCGGTTTCAATCAACGGCTATTGCTTCAACCCGCCGGGGGCTGCAACTTCAGGACAAGGGCCTTACTGGGTTACTATTATAGTGGACGGGCAAATTGTGTATGATCAGATAACAACCAACCCTGCTCCTGTCAACAACACCGTTTCAATCAATCTTGCCAATATTCCCAATGGATACTCCGACGACAGTGTTATTCAAATCTATGTTTATCCGAATACGTTAACCTCTGTTACTTTTAATCCGCTGGCTTCTTGCCCGTTGCCCAATACTCCCGATGGAGTATGGACAGCACAGATTGGAGCTACCATCAACGCATCGTTCAACGACAATGCACCCACACCTGCGGTGTGTAATTTTAATTCGCTTCCTTTTCACCCATGCTGTCCGCCCAATGCAGTAAGCAACGCCCAAAGTACCATTTGTTCCGGTGGTTCACTTGCGGCTGTGTCGGCTTGGCAGAATACTGTAGTTGCAGCAAATCCTACCTGTGTTGTTTATTCAAGCGTATTACCTGTTGCAGGATCGGTTTCTCCCGTCAACAATATTACAGGAGTTAATCTTACGTCTGCAGCCATAGTGCAGTCTTTGTCGGCCTACAGTTATTGTGATTCGGATGGTAGTGGAAATGTTAATTTGGGAGATACCTATACGCTCATAAGCACCTATACACTTACAATTAATCCGGGCACTACGGTAGGACCAGCATCTGCAAACCCAACAATTTGCCTGGGGGTTGCTCTTTCCCCGTCCATTACTTTTACTACTACCGGTGCCACAGGTATTGGCTCCGTAAATCAGTTGCCAACCGGTTTGACAGCATCTTGGAATGCGAATATAATAATCATATCAGGAACGCCCAGTGTTAGCGGTACATTCAATTATTCTATTCAGGTTTTGGGTAATTGCGGTTCTGTAAATGCAACAGGAACTATAACAGTAATTAATTCGGTTCTACCCAGCTTTGCTACTGTGGGTCCGTTTTGCAGTGGAGCGTCGATACCGGCATTGCCAACTACTTCCACCAATGGTATCGTGGGGAGTTGGTCGCCTGCAATCAATAACACGGCCACCGGGACCTATACGTTTACACCAAACGCAGCGCAATGCGCCACGACTGCGGTTCTTACAATAACGATTACGCCCAATGTGACGCCCACTTTTGCGGCCGTGGGGCCTGTATGCACAGGAGTTGTTATTCCAGCTCTCCCTTCGACATCACTCAACAGTGTAATAGGTAGTTGGTCACCCGCCCTTAACACGAATGCCACAACTACCTACACGTTTACACCGAACGCCGGGCAATGTGCCGGTGTGTCTGTGCTGACAGTTGTTATAACCCCGTTGCCTACGACCGGATTGATTTTCCATGACTAGGTATTTAAAAAGCTGATTTTCAGTTTTCGTTTGTTTTTATTGCCATTTTGTCGATTTAATTTGTTATTTGGTTGAAAAAATATTCGTTTTTTTGTTGATAAGGGACAGGATATAAGATGGATTTTTCATAATATTGTAATTAACTATACTACCTAGATGAAATTTTTTACAACGCGCGCTACCGTGTTATCGATTTTTTGCGAGGAGGTGAAGCCTGCCATTCTGACTAGGCATCTGCGGCGTTACATCAGTCTTCTTTACTACCGATTATGCTAGAGCCCTAGAGTTCTTGCTGACTCGTTTCCATAAAAAAACCTAACCACTACTAACCACCTTAACAATATTAATTACCAAATCATGAAATCGTTTTTATTGCCACTACTAATCGGAGCATGCATGCTCATCATGCCTCAGTGGGCATGGGCGCAGCCGCCAAGTAACTCTTCGAATCCGCAGGTGTTATGCTTCGGTACGGAAGAACCTTATTGCGTAGACTGTCCGGCCGCTGAGCCCAATGGAACACCGGGATCAACATATGCCTGGACAGTAATTAGCGGACCTTTTGCGGGTTCGATTACGGTTAATCCGGCATTCCCTTCGCAAAACCACATTCTCATCGACTGGGCTACTTCTCCGGCGGGCAACTATGTCTTGCAGGTTATCGAGACGAATGCTGATGGTTGCGCAGGTGATCCCGTGACTCTAAATATTCAAATCAGCCCTCTGCTCACGGCAACCATAGCTCCTGCTTCTACTCCTATCTGTTCTGATGGTTCGGCGGTGTTTAATATTACCGGTCCTGCAAATGGAACGGTGGTTATCAATGTAGGAGGTGTGGATGTTACTATCACGTTGAACAATGCGG
>JBKCGW010000534.1:0-5782 GCA_046303175.1 Flavobacteriales bacterium | reverse complement strand
TCAACCTTGCTAAGCTGCGTTATCATAAGATTGTTATCATGTGCGATGCCGATATCGACGGTTCACACATCGAAACACTCATCCTCACGTTCTACTTCCGCCACATGAAAGAACTCATTGAGCGCGGACCCATTTACATCGCTACTCCTCCACTCTATTTGGTGAAGAAGGGCAACAAAGCGGAGTATGCTTGGAACGATGAGCAACGCGATGCTCTGATTCAGGAAATGAAAGGAGCATCAGACTCAAACGTGAACGTGCAGCGCTACAAGGGTCTTGGAGAAATGAATGCCGAACAGTTGTGGGAAACTACTATGAATCCGGCACATCGCACCCTTCGTCAGGTAACCATCGAAAATGCCGCTGCGTGCGACCACATCTTCTCGATGCTCATGGGCGACGAAGTACCACCACGCCGCGCCTTCATCGAGGCCAACGCCAAGTATGCGAAGATTGACGCCTAGGGAGTGACGAAGGACGAAGGACGAAGGAATAAGAAAAAGGCCCACTTGGAAAATTCCAAGTGGGCCTTTTTGTTTCGTTACCGAATGGACAAAACCGGAATCAGCTAGCAAAACGCACTCGTCAGTTCATCCTTCGCCCTTCGCCCATCGCCCTTACTTAACAAACTCCCTACCCTCCACATTGAGCACCTTCGTGTATTTCTTCAACGAACGCAGTAAGATGAAAATGGCGAAAGATATCGCGAGCGCGAATAACCAAAACGGAGTGATTAATTCCTTCCAAGTGGAAAAGCCATAGTGCACGTAGTTCTTCATTGCATCCAGCAGCGCAAACGAAAGGAAGATGGCGAAGAAGCCGTTGTACTCGCGTTTCATCACGTTGCGCATGGAAAATTCAACGCCTGATGATTTCCATTGCATGAGTCGTGGCCAGAATGCCGGTACTTTCTCCGACCATTCGAGGTACGACGCAGCAAACTTCTTGCGAAGGAAAAACTCTTCGGCAAACATGATGCGTTCGTAATACACCCAAAAAAGCAGCGAGCATACCAGCGTAAACCACCAGTTGCCCACATAAATGATGATGCCCAACCACATGAAAAAATTACCTAAGTAAAGAGGATGGCGCACTACCGAATAGATTCCCTTTGTATTGAGAACTTCAGCTACCTGCCCTTCCTTGGTATTGCGGCCGCTCGTGCCCTTGGGTGTATAGCCAATGGTGATGGCTCGAATGATCTGCCCAAACAAGGAAACTGCGATGCACGCCCATGCCCAGGTTGCGTCGAATGCAGGAAGGTGAACATCTGCTTCAAATAGAATTACCAATGCTGCCATTCCATAAAGCACCAGCGGAAGGAAACTACGCCAACGAAAAAGCCAGTTTCCGGAACGATCAAATTCTTCGATTAATGCCATGCGGCGAAAGTAGTGAGGAATTTTGAAGGGCGAAGGGCGAAGGGCGAGGGGCGAGGGTTACAGTAATTTTTCCTTTAATGCCTTGCTAACGGCTTCTGCCAATGAATGAACATGGAGCTTCTCATAGATTTTGCGAACGTGTGCATTCACTGTGTGAAAGGAAATATTCTCCTTGTCAGCTACCATCTTGTAACTCAACCCATCCACGAGAGCACTTAAAATCGTTTTCTCGCGCTCGGTCAATGCATACTGATTATTGGTGGCAGGTGCGCTTTGAAAAAACTTAAGCACCTTCAAGGCCATGTTGGGAGACATCGGAGCACCTCCGTTTACAACCTCTCGGATAGCGGATATAATACGATCAGGGTCTGATTTCTTCAACAAATAGCCGGAGGCGCCTGCCTTGATACTTTCAAACAAATTATCATCGTCTTCAAAAACAGTTTGCATTAAAACCAATAACTCTGGAAACCTCTGCTTGATTTTCTTCACACCTTCAATGCCGTTTACTCCAGGCATTTCAATATCCATCAATACAACATCCGGCTTTGTGTCTTCTATATTCTTTAACACTTGCGTGCAATCCTCGAACATGCCGACACAATTCATATCATCGTACATATCCAGCAAATAATGCAAACTGTCTCTTCTGTCTTTGCTGTCGTCAAATATGATTACTCGTGTTGCCATGTTTCTTGATTTTTTGATTATTCAAATAGACATCTAAAATTCAGCTTTTACTATCACTAATTCTAGCTATTTGCAGATGTGCCTTCAATCGGCTCCCCTTGCCCGGCATAGATTCAATATGCACTGTTCCACCAAGCGATTCCGCTCTTCTTCGCATCGTAGTCAAACCGTTCCCTGCCGGTTTTCGCTGTGGGTCAAAACCAATACCATCATCCGATATCTCGAGAACTAAAAACCCATTATTAACAAGCAAATCCACGTGCACATGATTCGCCTTGCTATACTTCGCAATGTTATTGATTGCTTCTTTGAAGATGAGATAAATATTTCGCCTTGCTGTCATGGTGGGCTGCACTTGCTCGGATAGCGGATCTATGGAATAATCCACCTCAATGTCCAGAGGCGAAAGCACCTCTCCTGCATTTGACTTCATTCGAAATACGATGCTCTCCACATTATCGTTCTTCGGGTTGATTGCCCACACGATATCACTCATTCGATCCATTAATCCGGTGCTACTTTCATTGATGCGCTCAATAAGCCGCAGCGATTCATCCGGATCGCTTGTGAAACGCTTCGATGCTGCACCGCTATATATGCGAATGCTGGAAAGGGATGCTCCAATATCATCGTGGAGATCTGAAGCTATTCGGTCTCGCTCTGCGGAAACAGCTGCCATTCGATTTTCCAATGACCGCAGTTCAAACTCAATCTCATTTCTTCTTAGCTGCTCTTTATATTCCAACTTAGATATACGTTGGCGTTGTCTAAAATAAACGAGCACAATGGCGATTAGTATTACCAGCAAAACGGAGAGAACTCCAAGAATAACAGCAATCGTGTTGCGCAATTCTATTTGCCTACTCTGCGCAGTGTCGTGCTCCTTCGCAAGTGCCAAACGCTGATTTTTTTCATAATAATCTTTTAAGATCGTTAGTCGCTGCGACTGCTGCTTTTCGATGAGGTTCTTTTGAAGCTTTTTCCAACTCTGCATCAATTCACTTCCCTTTTCCAGCGCCTTCATTGCTATGCACACATCGGCTGCAGCCTCCAAAAAATCACCACGGGCATAATCTGTATTGAGCGGATTTTTAAGTTCATCCAACCCCTTATTCATCCATTCAAACGTTTCTTCCTTGTCATCCTTTGCCTGAGCAATACGCATGTTGGTTGTATACAAAGTGAGAACAATATCACGATGCTGACTCTCAGCAACCAACTGTAATCCACGATTCACTTCAACGCGGGCGCTATCATATTGGTTCTTTTGCAACCAGGCTTCAGCCAATGTCCAATGAATGATGGATTGTCCTCTAATCTTTTGTAACTGGACCGCTTCCTCATTTCCCCTGCGCGCATAATAGAAAGCACTATCCGGAAGATTCAGCTTTAAAAAACACTCCGCCGCATTTGACAATACCTGATAGCCATAACTCAAATAATCCAGCGAATGAGGCTTGGTAAGGGCAGTGGATCTCCGAAAGTGCGAAAGGGCGTCTTCGTGCTTATCCATACTCATCAAAAAAAGCCCAACGATGTTCTCTGCATTGGCTATCAATGTGTCATTTTGAAGTGATACAGCCAACTCTAAACTTCTATAGGCACTATTCAAACCTTCATCAAAAAGAGCATTGTAATACATGTTCTCTGCTTCATATACCAACAGATAGTATAAATCAGTAGGGGAATAACTGAAGTCCGTTTGAGAAAATGCTTCATTGAGAATAATCCCCGCAGAATCATATGAACTTTCGCTCATGAAAGCGGATGCCGATTGAATAACACGAGAAACCTCAGGGGAAATATTTCTTGGCAAATCCTGCGAAACAACATGCGTTATCTTGAGGACCAAAAGGATTAATATGAAATAGCTACACCTTATCATAAAATCCGAAAATAAGCACTGCAAACCTAGAAGCGCGCATCTGACAAAAATTTGCTATATCCAACGGCGTTGGATGTTCAAGTTACCCTTGTATTACATCCATTGAATACTACCAGTCACCTGTGTGTTTTCATTTTTCACACATTGGAAATCAATGGAATCATATTGCACGTTGATTTTAAGATTTTATAAGATTTCACCGGTAGCTAGCGCGCAATGAACTGTAAACGGCATGCGTTGTTATGACTTCGATGTTCTTCACAATGAAATTAACTCCCATTTATCTTGCGCTCCTTACTGCGCTCAGTGCATGCTCACAAACAAACAATAACACAAAAAAAATCGACCTACCTGCTATGAATCCTTCTTCCGACTCAGTTGAAATCGCCACCTTCGGCGCCGGTTGCTTTTGGTGCGTTGAGGCCGTGTACCAACAGGTGAATGGAGTCCTGAAGGTAGAAAGTGGTTATGCCGGTGGACAAATAAAAAACCCTAGCTACAAAGAAGTATGCACGGGCAGAACAGGTCACGCTGAAGTGTGTCAAATCACATTCGACCCACGCATAGTTACCTACAATCAACTCCTGGAAGTCTTCTTCGGAACGCACGACCCTACTACACTCAATCGCCAAGGTGGGGATGTCGGAACGCAATACCGCTCTTCCATCATGTATCACAGCGATGCGCAAAAAGCCTCGGCCGAGCTAGCCATTCATGCTGCCAACGCGAGTGGCAACTGGTCCGACCCTGTCGTTACCGAAATAGTACCCGTCGACACGTTCTATCGCGCCGAAGACTACCACATGGATTATTTCAATTTACACGGCGAACAACCCTACTGTCAAATGGTAGTCCGTCCGAAAGTGGAGAAATTCAAAAAGACGTTTTCTGAGTATTTGAAAAAGTAGGATTATTTCATCGCACGATTGGGGCGAATGATAATCTCACTGATTACTCCGCCTGCAGACGCTTCAATAGCGTGAAGAATCTGCTGAGCTATCATCTCTGGTCGAAGACCTGCCGCGAAATAATCTTTGTACTGCTCCAGCATCTGTGAATTGCTTGTGCTGTTAATGAAAGGAGTATCAACAGAACCAGGGCTTATGGTTGTAACACGCAACTTGTCCGGCAATTCTAATCGCAAACTGTCGCTAATCGCTATCAACGCGTGCTTCGTGGCACAATAAACACCTGAGTTCGGAAATACTTGGTGAGAGGCCAGTGAACCCAAGTTAACGACCAATCCTCGAGCCTCAATCAACGATGGCAAGGCCACGTGAATACAATTGAGAACTCCTTTGATATTCACATCCACCATGGTGTGCCATTCCTCAATTTTACCACCAACCAATGTATCAAAGTATCCTAATCCCGCATTGTTGATGAGCACATCCACATGACCGAAGGTTTTAGTGAATTCTTGAAAAGCCTTCTGCACCTGTTCGTAATGGGTGACATCACATGACAATACCAAGCAGCGATCGCCCAATTCTTGAGCAAGCGCATTCAACTTGTCGGTGCTTCGCGCCATCAATCCCAACTGATACCCTTTCGAATGCAACAGTCGCGCAGTTGCGGCTCCAATACCCGAGCTCGCCCCGGTGATAAGAATGTTTTTCATGGGGCAAAGATGGGTATATGATTACGGATTACGGATGACGAATTACGAATTAGTCCTATCTTAGTCAGCTTACTTTAAAATCCGTAATCCGTAATCCGTAATCCGTAATCCGTAATCCGTAATCCGTAATCCGTAATCCGTAATCCGTAATCCGTAATCCGTAATCCGTAATCCGTAATCCGTAATCCGTAATCCGTAATCCGT
>JBKCGW010000533.1:0-8875 GCA_046303175.1 Flavobacteriales bacterium | reverse complement strand
ATTCGCGTCCCTGGTATTCTACAATGGCGGCCGGCCAGATAAGCTTCGAAGCCTGCGCACCGTTTTCGGTAAACGATATATTGGAAAATCGAAGACCTTTCTCGTCGAGCGCTTGGAAAGTTTCGTTGATGATTTTCTGATCGCCGCTTTCGTAGGGATCGATGAATTCGTAATCAATCTTGCCACCGCTGTAATCCACGAATTCGTCGAGTCGCTCCTTGATACTGTTCTCCAGCCGCTTGAACTCGGCCGGAAACTCACCGTGCAGATAACAACGAATGAACAGCTGATCATCGAGGTTGGCCAGCATGTCTTGCGTGGCGGGTGTCAGCGAGTGACGTTTTTCCTCGGTAAGGTCGAGCTTAAAGAAGTAGAATGAAAGCAAAAAGGCGCATACGAGCACGATGCCCAGCGACAGAAAAAGCTGCAGAATGTCGGAACGTTTTCTTCCCATAAATCGATGGCCAAATTAATGATTACGGATGAGAGATTTCCCAATACAATTGAAAACTTCTCAGCTACTACTCGCCACTCGCCATTTGTCATTCGCCACTCATCTCACCCCTCGATTCATAATCACATCAATCACCGACAGTCCGCTCTGAAACGGATGGCGATCGCTAAACACCTGCGGGTAGTAGGGCAGAGCAGGCCATTCATGACCAGGCTCCCATAGATAGGTGTAGTCGTCATCGTGATAGTGCCAGGGTTCATCGATTACTTCAATTTCGAACGACATACCGCATGAGCGCGTCCACTCCAAGGCTCGCAGGTTGAGGTCGATCAGAAAATCGCCCGGCTTCATGATGCATGCTTCCAGTGTATCGAAGTAATGCTCGAAGTACGCCGCTCTTCCATACGATGAGCGCAGCGTGCTCACGTGTTGTTTGCGCCAGCTTCCCTGGGCCAGGCGAATGTCTTTGAAGGCTGTCTTTACTCCCTTTTGCCCTTCAACCGGTACGGTCAAACTCAACCGTCCATTCACCCCCAGTATGTCATACCGATTGCGATAGGTTTGCTTCAAGTAAACTTCATTGGGGTTGATGCGGGCTATGGGAGTAGCCAACTCGAACCAATGCATGGATGGAAACAAGCACAGCGGAATGGAATGGATGATTGGCATCATGAATCAGTCGTTGTCGGTTTTCAAGACAAACCAATAGTAATAGCCGTAGCCCAGGAAGATGGATCCGACCAGCATGGGTGAAAGGAAATACAGAAAGGAGCGTTGCTGTCCTTCGGGTAATTTCAATTCAACGGAATAGTTGTAGCAGGGTATAATAATCACGCTCAAAAAAAGCAGCATGAATAGTATATTGTAGAAGAGATTCACTCCTTTCCAGATTTTACGTCTCAGCGGGTTACCATGCGCATCGTATCGAACGGCTTCCATGGCAGTGCGAGTGCGGGCTTTGCGTTGCTGATGTTCTACCCAAAGCTTGTATACCATTTCACGGCGGCGCAGTTCCTCGGCTGAAATACGTTCGGCATTGAGCAATGCATCGTAGTTGTGTCGCTGTGTATGATCAATCAGGAAAGAATAGGCCTGCTGGCATTCCATGAAGCGTTGATGTGCATCGTGAGAAGGGTTCACATCGGGGTGCAGTTCTTTGGCCTTTGCGCGAAACGCCCGGCGTATTTCGTCCTCGGTTGCCCCGGGACCAACCCCCAGAATTTGGTAGTAGTTTTTCATCAACCGCCAACTTCGCCACGCATGTATAGTTCCATAATTCCAAACAGAATGCGAAGACCAAACAGCCCGCCGAGCAAAGCGCTTACGACCATGCGAATCCTTGCTTCTTTTTTGTTGAAACGATCAAACTGAACGATGATGTCGATGGCGACAGAGGCCACCGCCAAGAATTCCAGGAACGTTATCAGTTTCCAATGCTTTGCCACTTCGAGATAAAATGCATGAGGGAAATCCAGAAATTTACCCGACCAGTAGAGTAGGTTGTACACCACCAGCAATGCATAGGTAATGAGAATAACAGGCGATTTTGAAGCGGAAGAATTCATGGGTGCAAGGTATCAATACATGCCAGGTAAACGCTCCTTCGAAGCCTCCTCTAGTTTTTCACGAGTAATGCGTTGCACGCGTTCGTGAAAGGCGCTGAGGTGGTCGTCGTTAAAGTCGAGATGCGCAACGAGGCGAATTTTGTCGTTTCCAAACGTGAAGCACTTGATGTTCTCTTTGGCCAATGCCACCATAACAGCGGCAGACGGGATTCCATCGGCCATTTCGGCTATCACGATATTGCTATCGATGGGCATAATGTTTTTAACCCAATCGAGGTTGCGCATTGCATCGCCTATAGCACGAGCGCGGGCATGGTCTTCTTGCAAGCGATTGATGTTGTTTTGCAAGGCATACAACCCGGCCGCAGCAATAAACCCGGCTTGACGCATGCCTCCTCCCATCGATTTGCGTCGACGGTGGGCACGGTAGATGAAGTCTTTTGTGCCCAACAACAGGCTACCTACCGGTGCGCCCAATCCTTTACTCAGGCAAATGGAAATACTATCGAAAATGTTTCCGAACACCTTGGCATCGATGCCTTGTGCTACCATCGCGTTGAACAATCGTGCACCATCGCAATGGAGCTGAAGTCCTTTTGCGGAGCATACTTCGCGTATAGCGTGCAACTCATTGAGATCGTAGAGTGCGCCACCTCCTTTGTTGACGGTATTTTCAAGCGATACCAGAGTGGTGCGCGGATAGTGCGCATCATCGGCGTTGATGTTGGCCAAAACCTGCGCTGCGGTAATACGTCCGCGATCGCCTTCCAGCAAGCGCATGCTAACCCCTGAGTTTTGCGCCACTCCGCCTCCTTCATAGAGGTAGATGTGTGAGAGGTTGGAGCATATGACCTCATCGCCCGGACGAGTATGCACGTTGATGGCTATCTGGTTGGTTTGTGTGCCACTGCTGCAATAAAGCGCAGCTTCCATTCCGAACATATCCGCTGCGAACGCCTGCAGTTCATTCACAGTGGGGTCTTCACCAAAAACGTCATCACCCACCGGGGCGTTGGTCATGGCGCGAAGCATTTCAGGCGTGGGTCGCGTTACGGTGTCGCTGCGGAGATCAAGAAGCATGGATTGTAGTTTTTGCGAATGTAATGATGAGTGGCGAGTGGCGAATGGCGAGTGATCGGAAAGTCTGTGCAGTTTACTTAGCCCCTGGCCCTTCGCCCTTCGCCCCAGTAAAGTAGTTCGCTTCCGCATTCCTGCAATCCTTCATTTGCAGTGACAACTGACCGATTAGGTCGTCGTTGGCAGCTACTTCCATGCGTTGACGGATGTGCGGGCCGAAGTAGATAAAGTCCTGGCTGTTGCCTTCCTCGAAACGAGATACGGAATTCTGAAACTGATTGAGGATGGACTCGAAGTTTTTCATCATGGCTTCCAATTCGGATACAGGCGCATACGCTGTAAAAAACTCTTTGCCTTTTTGGGTGGGGAAACGTTGCTTGAGATCCAATTTGCAGCGCGCTACCATTCGACCAACCTCTTCCAACGAATCCTGCCATTGGGTTAGTTTTTCGTCCAGAATGGCGGCATAGTCTTGCGGGGTGTAGCGAATGACACCGTATTTGCGGCAGCTGTCTTGGTAGGAAAGACGAAGGGCGAAGTAATGCTCTTTGTATTGCTGCTGTTGCGCCGGCCAGGCATCGGGCATCGGTAAGAATTGATTGTATAGCGATTGAAAAGGTTCGGCAAGTGCTACTTTCTTTTTGCCGTTGATAGACTTCTGCAATGCCCAATAGGTAGTGTCGTAATTCACACGCATTCCGACAGCCAAGTTGGCCTCGTTAAACAGCTGATCGAAAAGGGTATCTAGAGCAGGGTAGGGGGCGGCATCGGTCCGATTGATGGACTGAAACAAATCGGTGTGGAAGGTGCGCAGTTTATGAAAGTCCCCATAGACCTCACTTTCGGTGCGCATGAGCTTCACTCGCAAGGATTCGGATTGCTCTTTAATGGGCGCAGTGGGAATGCGTGTGGCGCATCCCGTTGCGAAGAGCAGAGTCGCTATGTAAATGAAGAATCTCAACGCAAGCGATCGAGCGATTTTACCAACTGTTCGTCTTTCTTAATACCGCGCAACGCAATGAGGTTGGAGAAGAAGGCAGCAAAGGGGAGGAAGAAGGAGATACCCATGGCAAAAGGTTCGCTGGTTAAAACCTTTACCGCATCCATGATATACAAGCTCATGAGGGCGAATGATGCAGCATAAAAAATGAAGCTCATACGCACTACAGCCATTTGGCGCTTGCGATTGGAATACAGGAAAATGGCATAAGCCGAGATAAGAGAGGCAATGGCCAACGGAATGGAAAAGTAGTAGGTCGATATTCCTTCCACGGCAGTGCCATCGTGTGCAATGACCTTATAGTTGTGCAGTTCGTGCGAGCCAATGGTTCCGAACGGAAATCCGAAGGTGCTCAAAAACAGAATCACCGAGGCGGCGAGGAAAAGGGTTTGTTTGCGTTGAATCATTCGCTGAGAGGTTTATTGTCGCAGTCAAATTTAGTGAAGGATTATAGGATTGCAGGATAATAGGATTATAGGGATGGTATCTCACTACAATCCTACAATCCTGTATTCCTATAATCTTATATTCCCTTAATCCTTTTTTTTCTTAGCATTTCGCCGTCTTCTTCTTTTTCCCAAAACCGCTTTTGGAAACCGTTTTTTCGATGTAAGAGAGGGCATCGGGCACGGCACAGGAGGTACCGCCCATTTCGACCTCGACCACACCTATTTTTTTAGCTACTTCCTTGGCTGTAGCGTGTAGATCTTCTAATTGCGTACCTACCATGATGAGGAAGGCATTCATGGCATAGCGCACGCGGTTGGGGGCTTTGGCAATGCCTTTCTCTATTTGCTTGATCAGCGTTTGGATTTCTTTTTTGTCGAGCGCGTCATTCGGCGTTATCTGGATATACGATGCATAGGTAGACCAGCCTGCGGTAGCAACAAGTTCTTTGTCGGATGCTATCCATTCCATCGCCAATTCGCGAGCGTGGCTGCTTTCAGCTGCTGTCCAGGCTACCGTGTATTCGCTATGCATATACCACTTGGCATTTTTCATCCAATGCTGCAGGTCTTTCTTCGACATCTCCTTGGGCGATGAAATGAGTCCCGCGAGGTACATCGCATCCGAGTTACCAGAATCATAGAGCTCCATTGCCAATGCATGGTTCTGCTTCACTTGTTTCACGATCGTTTTCATGTCGCCCACCTTCACTCCGAAGAAGGGTTCCACAGCTCCATGTTTCAAGTAAACTTTCTTGATGGAAGGACTGCCCATTTTTTCGAGTTGGGCGAGTATTTCTTTAGAGGTCATATGGTTCGAAGAGGTGTTGATTCGATGGAGTAATGAACGTCGCGTTGCGCCAAGTATTCGACTACGCGCTCATAGCAGCCGGCCACGCGTCCAACATATTCGGGTGGGTTGATTCCGTGCTGTTGGAAGGAGCCATCGAGCACCAGTTCTGCCACAGCGTTGCATGTGTAGCCTGTGGTACGAGCCATGCTGATGGTATTGGTCGAGCGGTTGAAACGGTCGAGTAAATGATACGTGTAGCGCTTGCTTGCGCCACCTTCAACGCCATCGATTACGATGCGCATGATGGTGAAGTCTTCTTCGCCCGGCTTCAGTTTCCATTGAGGAAAGAGCAGCTTGGCGGTGAGGTCGATGGGGCGCACGAGCGTACCGTTTACTTCTACAGGCTCATACGAGAAGAAGCCGGCTGCTCGAAGCACTTTCAAATACTCGATGCAGCCCGGGTAGCGCAGTGTTTTCTCGATCATATCCGGAATGTGTTCCATGGTTTTAATCAAGGAACGCAATCCGTCGCTGTTCCAACTCTCGAGTGTGCCTACACCAGGGAACTCAATAAGCTCTTCATCGCTTAGGGCTTCGCGAACTACTTCTGCATTGTTCTGCACGTATCGTGCAGGGCGCGTGTATTCTTCAATCACATCGATGGGAGAGAAGACGGCTTTGTATTCCCATGGCCATTCACGTACAACCGGCAATCCACCTACGAGGCATTCGTAGCGTTTCACCTGCATCTGCTTGTCGTGATAACCCAATATAATATTCCCCATTCCGGGAGCCACGCCGCAGTCGGTAACGATGGTTACGCCGTGTTGTTTGGCCAACGCATCCAGTCCGAAAGGATCTTCCGGGAAGAAGGAAATGTCGACCATGTTTTTCCCAGCCTTGATAACAGTTTCGCAAACGCGGTAACCCATAAAGCCAGGCACAGCGCCTATCACGAGGTCGTAATCGGCGATGATGCGCGTGAGATTCTCAGCATTGGTAGCGTCACCTTGAAGGGTTCGAACACCTTTTGATGCCATGAAGTCGAGCCGTTCTTGCGACGGGTCGAGCGAGGTTACGTCGTGGTTTTTATTCAAGTCTTCTGCGATGGCCGAGCCAACTAGGCCCGCCCCCACAACGCTGATTTTCTTTTTCATAATTGATTTCGAAGGCGCAAATATCAGTGCAGGTTGAGACGAATGCACGATTTTTTAAAGGGAGTTACTTCGATATTCTTAGCGAATTGAGTTTGATTAATTAGGGCCACGAATTCACGAATGAAATAAAGAGCGGCTATTGTTTCTCCATTCTCCATTCCCCATTCCCCAGTCCCTAGTCCTCAGTCCCCATCCCAGCGCTCACCCGGTACCGATCTTCACCGTATTTCTCTTGTAGCAAAACGAGTTGCTCACGAACAGCTGAAAGTCCCAGTTCCTTGCCCCAGGCAATAAGTCCTTTTGGATAGTTGACACCCTTGGTCATGGCCAGGTCGATGTCTTCGGCAGAAGCAACGCCGAGGTAAACAGAGTCGAAGGCTTCGTTGATGAGCATGGCGAGGATACGATCTGAGATTTCCTTTCGCAGATTCATGTTATCCGATGGAGCCGGTTGCGTTGAACCCTCTGCATAGTTGTAAAAGCCGCGTCCTGATTTGCGTCCCAGCCACTGGGCCTCCACGAGTTTCTTTTGGGTGATGCTCGGGCGGAAGCGCGGATCGAAATACATGGCAGTAAATACGCTTTCGGTAACGGTATAATTTACATCGTGGCCTATCATGTCCATGAGTTCAAAAGGCCCCATGCGAAAGCCTTGGTCACGCATGGCCTGGTCGACAGTGGGCATGTCGGCAATACCTTCGTCTACTATGCGCAGCGCTTCGCTGTAGTAAGGGCGTGCCACTCGGTTCACGATGAAGCCCGGAGTGTCTTTGCATACGACAGGAACCTTGCCCCAAGAGCGCATAAGGTTGACGCACTTTTCAGCGAGAGCTTCATCGGTTTGTAAGGCAGGTATGATTTCAACGAGCGGCATCAGCGGCGCCGGATTGAAAAAGTGGATTCCGATGAAACGTCCCGGCTTGGCGCAAGACGCTGCAATAGCCGTAACCGATAGGGAAGAAGTGTTCGTTGCAAGAATGCACGTGTCGCTCACCAACGCCTCAACTGCTTGAAAGACGGATTTCTTGATATCGATGTTTTCTACAATCGCCTCAATGACTAAATCGGATGAAATCAGGGCCTCAAGCGATTCACGAAATGCAATACGGCCAAGTATGCTCAATGAATCTTCTGCCGAAATCTTTCCTTTATCCACCAACTTTGAAAGGGTGCTCTTAAGCCCATTCTCGGCGCGCTCCAGTGCCGCCTTTTGTTGGTCATAAACAACTACTTCATATCCGGCTTGCGCGGCGACCTGTGCAATACCACTGCCCATGGCACCTGATCCGATAACACCAATTTTCATAATGGAGATTTTATGCGGCTAATTTGCGTCAAAACTCGAAACCAAAAAGAGATTACGGATTACAGATTACAGATTACGGATTACGGATTACGGATTACGGATTGAGAGGCGAGCTTAACTGTTACCTAGTACCTATTACTTAAGAAGCCTTCTACCGCATCCGTCAGCATCGCATACACGTTATGAAAGTCTTCCATACCGCCATACCAAGGGTCGGGAACGTCGAGAGCTTTGGAGGTAGATGAATAGGATAGCATCAACTTCACTTTGCTTCGCTGCGAGTCGTTTTCCGCCAATGCAAGAACGTTGCGAAGGTTCGACTGATCCATCACCAGAATATGGTCAAATGACTCAAAGTCATGCTTGTTGAATTGCCTGCCTCGAAGACCGGAGATGTCAATGCCATATTCTTTCATGCAACGAATGGCCCGATGATCGGGCGATTCGCCTACATGGTAATTGGCGGTACCCGCGCTGTCTACCTCGAGGTTTAAATTCCTCTCTTGGGCGATACTCCACAATACGCCTTCCGCCATGGGCGAACGACAGATGTTGCCCAAGCAAACCATCAGCACCCGCATACCTTTTATTTCTTCCAGGTTTCTGCGAGTTTCAATGCTTCGTACAGGTTGATAACACCTCCGGTAACACTCATATCGCCGAAGCGAACCGATTTGGTTTTGTAAGTGCGAGGAGGGATTTCAGACTTCTCGTTCTTTTTCTTGCTGATGAAAACACGTGCGAAAAATTTACCCATTGCCTTGCGCTCCACAATACGCTCAATCTTCACCTTGCGGTAGTCGGTTGCACTTTCCATCATGATGGCTTTCACTTCGGTTGCTGTAAGCTGCGGGTAGTAGCTCATGATTGTAGCGGCAACACCACTGGCAACAGGAGCTGCCATGCTGGTTCCGCTGTTATCTTTGTAACCACCTCCGGGTACGGTGCTATATATGTCTACGCCCGGGGCAAATACATCTACCGATTTCTTGCCGTAATTCGAGAAATCTGCCATGAGTGCGCCAACCGTTGGACCGCTAGCTCCTATTTCCATCCATGTGCTGCACTCACCGCCGT
>JBKCGW010000532.1:0-1143 GCA_046303175.1 Flavobacteriales bacterium | reverse complement strand
TTCTGCTCATCGCTGAGGCGCATCCAGTAATAATTATCGACACGGGTATCGCCGTGTTCGGTCATTTCGAAAGGGATTTTCTTGGCCATAGGAGGATTGGCTATAGAGGTTGAGGGCTGCGGGGTTGTGTTGCAGCCGACGGCGAAAATAAGGGCGAGAAGGGTGATGAGACGCATGGGGGATTGTTGATTACGGATTACGGATTACGGATTACGGATTACGGATTACGGATTACGGATTACGGATTACTAAAAAGAGTGGGAAGTTATTGGAATATTATGCTTGAAAGACATCTTATTTGGACGTAACTTATCATATTTTATGCGCATAAACGGAGGGTGAGGTAAGGGCGAATGATGGCTTATTCAGGAATGTTGTGAAATGAAAAATGAAATAAAAGAATTGTCATTTGAATTTGGCTTGACAATTCTAAAGCATCATTCCAAGCTGTTGAAAAAACAAATGGCACCACTTGCGTCTCAGTTGCTGAGATCGGGCACTGCTGTTGGTGCTTTGTATAGAGAAGCTCAGTTTGCTCAAAGCAGGGCCGACTTTATTAATAAGCTATCCATTGCCCGAAAGGAGTGTAATGAGAGTATTTATTGGATGGACCTTCTTCAAGCAAGCGGTTACATTGAAAACTCTGACTACACAGCACTCTCAAAGCAGGCCGGGTCACTCTTGAAGATTCTTTCATCCATTATTCAATCCACACGAAACAGAGCACTAATCTCAGAGGAAAAATCCGTAATCCGTAATCCGTAATCCGTAATCTGGATACTCTCTATCTTCGCCTCCACAATCCCCCTTATGTCTCGAATCCTCACTGGTATACAAAGCACAGGCACGCCGCACCTTGGAAACATCCTCGGCGCCATCATGCCTGCTATCGAAGAAAGTAAGAAGCCAGAAAACGACAGTTTCTTATTTATTGCCAACTTACACACGCTTACTGCAGTGAAAGACGCAGCGGCTATTCGTGAAAATACATACTCGGTTGCTGCGGCTTGGCTGGCGTGTGGACTCGATACCAACAAGACCACGTTCTATCGCCAAAGCGATGTACCCGAGGTGACAGAACTTACATGGTATTTGCAATGCTTCACGCCCTTCCCAATGCTGGCCAATGCGCACAGCTTCAAG
>JBKCGW010000531.1:0-1364 GCA_046303175.1 Flavobacteriales bacterium | reverse complement strand
ATTCAGTATTCGCGTCGGCTTTGATAGCGTAGCGTAAACCATCTTCTTTCAATTGTTCTCTGGTAAGTCCTTGCTCTGTAGCATCATCTACAAATGCATAGTAGCCCTCCTGAATCCAGTCGCCCAGTTGATTGTTGAGTGAGTCGAGCGGAATGCCTTTGCTGGCCTTATCCAGCGCGGCTTTCACGTCTTCGTCACCTGCAATGTATTGTGCGAGCAACTCAATAGGTTGTCCGAAAGTTCCCATTTTAGAGAAGTTCTCAATCTGCTCCTGCGTCAATTTCGCGGCCGGGTAACGCACCATCATGCGTTCGATGAGCTTTTCACGAACCGTTCTGCCTGAAATATCGAAGTAGGCACGACCGGCTGTGTCTATCGTGATGAGCATCACTTTCTCAGGCAACTGAGTGAGCGATGTCGACGATGGCGGGTCGGCCTCAATCGGTTCCATGTTGCGGAACTTAGCCGTGAGCATGAAGAACGTCACCAAGAGGAACGCAAGGTCAACCATGGGCGTCATGTCCAGGCTGGGTGCGCTTTTGGGTATCTTGATTTTTGGCATCGTTCTGCTGTTATTTACGAGTGAATAAAAGCAGTTCGATTAATGCTTAGAAGCAAATGTCTGTGCAACAGAGAATCCCGCTTCATCAATACCGTAGGTCAATTGGTCAATACGGTTGCTGAAGAAGTTGTACAACAAAATCGCAAGTGCAGAAGCCAAGATACCAAGGAAGGTATTGATAAGTGCTTCAGAGATACCCACCGAAAGTTGAGCAGGGTCAGGAACACCGGCAGCCATGGCCGAGAACGACTTGATCATACCGGATACTGTACCCAAAAGACCGATCAATACACCAAGTGATGCAGAGGTCGAAAGGATTACCAGGTTCTTTGAAAGCATTGGCAACTCAAGCGATGTTGCTTCTTCCAGCTCTTGTTTCAGAGCGGTTACTTTCGACTCTTTGTCCATGCTACCATCAGCAGCAAGTGTCTTGTATTTCACCAAACCGGCGCGCATTACAGCTCCTACAGAACCTTTTTGCTTATCGCATGCAGCGATAGCCGCGTCAATCTGACCGTTGTTGAGCAAGTTGCGCACGTTGTGAACGAACTTGTCTACGCTGCCAGTGCCACGAGCCTGGAAGAGGCTGATAAGGCGCTCAAGGAAGAAAGTCAATACTACAATGTTTGTAGCAATAAGGAAAGGCACGATGAATCCGCCTTTGTAAATGGTTCCATACAAGTTACCATCGATTGGGTGACCCAGGTGTGGATCGCCTCCTTCGAAATTGGCGGGATTACCCAATACAAACATGTAAATAAGCACACCCACGATGAGAGCAACGGGGATGGCGATGTAAGGG
>JBKCGW010000530.1:0-3351 GCA_046303175.1 Flavobacteriales bacterium | reverse complement strand
GATACGGACAAGGCGATTTGCTGGTGAACATCAACGTATGGACACCGCAAAAGTTGAATGACGAAGAAAAGAAAATCTTGGAAAAGCTACGCGCTTCGACCAACTTCCAACCGGCTCCCGGCTCACGCGACAAGAGCTTCTTTCAGCGAGTGAAGGAAATGTTTAATTAGGATATAGGATTATAGGATTATAGGATTGCAGGATTACAGGGTTATAGGATTGTAAGCTGAGCAGCGCTCCCTATGATCCTATAATCCTGTATCCCTGTACCCCTACACCAACATCATTACCGGGTTCTCCAAATACGACTTGAGCGTTTGGAGGAATGCAGCACCTGAAGCACCATCCACCACGCGGTGATCGCAGCTCAGGGTTACTTTCATTACGTTTCCGGGAACAACTGCACCATTCTTTACTACAGGTGTCGACTTGATTCCGCCTACTGCTAAAATGCAAGCATCGGGCGGATTGATGATGGCAGTGAATTCGTCGATACCAAACATACCGAGGTTAGAGATGGTGAAGGTGTTTCCTTCCCAATCGCTCGGTTGAAGTTTCTTGCTCTTGGCTTTTTCAGCGAATGATTTTACTTCAGCACCAATTTGCGATAGCCCTTTTTCATTGGCAAAACGCACTACCGGTACCAATAGTCCTTCATCTACAGCAACTGCAACACCGATGTGCACGTGTTCGTTGTAGCGAATGGTTTCGCCGCGCCACGAAGAGTTCACTTTCGGGTGCAAGCGAAGCGCCATAGCGCATGCTTTCACTACCATATCGTTGAATGAAATCTTGGCGGTTCCACTGTCGTTGATCGACTTGCGAGCGGCCATGGAGTTATCCATGTCGATTTCCATCGTGAGATAGAAATGCGGCGCGGTGAACTTGCTTTCAGCCAAACGACGCGCGATAGTTTTACGCATCTGCGACACATTTTCTTCTGTGTAGCGCTCTGTTCCGGCCGGAACAAAAGCAGGCACATGTGCAGGAGCAGCCATGGCAGCCGGAGAGAAGTTCTCTACGTCGCGGCGAACAATGCGTCCGCCATCACCACTGCCGGCAACACTGCCGATATCGATACCTTTTTCTTCTGCAATTTTCTTGGCAAGAGGCGATGCCTTTAAGCGACCGTTGGTAGCTGTGGGAGCAGGTGCCGGAGCTGCAACAGGTGCTGCAACTGCAACAGGTGCGGCTGCCGGCGCGGCAGCAACTGCAGGAGCTGCAGATGGAGCGGGAGCAGCTGCGGCAGCAGGAGCACCGTTGGCTTCTGCTGCGATGAGGGCAGCAACATCTTCTCCTTCTTTACCGAGGATGGCCAGAATCGAATCAACCTTTGCGGTCTTTCCTTTTTCCACTCCGATGTGCAATAGCACACCGTCTTGGAACGATTCAAACTCCATGGTTGCCTTATCGGTTTCGATTTCGGCAAGCACTTCGCCACTCTTCACTTTGTCGCCCACTTTCTTATTCCACGATGCAACGGTACCTTCTGTCATGGTATCGCTCAACTTGGGCATGCGTACTATTTCTGCCATAGCTTGTTTTTCTCTTGCGGTTCTTTTTGAATAAAATTTAGTCGTTCACGTATGGATAATCTTCCTGCGTGTAAACGTCTTTATACAGCTCATCGGCTGTTGGGAGTGGTGACTCTTCAGCAAACTTCACCGAATCGTCTACCAATGTCTTAACATCGGTTTCCACTTCTTCGATTTGTTCTTCTGTCATCCATTGGTTCTCGCGGATAACACGGAGTACGTGCTCAATCGGGTCTTGCTCTTGGTACTCAGCCACCTCTTCTTTGGTGCGGTACTTTTGAGGATCGCTCATAGAGTGCCCCTTGTAGCGATACGTTTGGATATCGAGCAAAGTAGGGCCATCGCCTTTCCTTGCACGCTCAGCTGCGCGACTTATTGCCTCGCAAACAGCTTCCGGACGCATACCATCAACTGATTCGGATGGCATCAAAAACGATGCACCCAATTGAGAAAGATCGGTCACGTTTGAAGTACGCTCAATGGAAGTACCCATTGCGTACTGGTTGTTTTCTATGATGAAAATTACCGGCAACTTCCAGGTCATGGCCATGTTGAATGTTTCGAACAAAGCACCTTGACGAGCTGCACCATCACCAAAGAAGGTGAGGGTCACGTTGTCGTTTCCGTTGTATTTGTCGGCAAAAGCAAGGCCAGCACCCATCGGGATTTGTGCGCCTACAATACCGTGGCCTCCGAAGAGGTTACGATCCTTGTCGAACATGTGCATAGAGCCACCCTTTCCCTTCGAAAGACCTGTGGCTTTGCCATACAGTTCTGCCATTACTTTCTTGGGGTCTGAACCCATAACCAGTGGATGGGCGTGGTCTCTGTATGCGGTCATCACCCTATCCGATGGACGAATAGCTTCCATCATACCGGAAAGAATTGCTTCTTGTCCGATGTAGAGGTGACAGAATCCGCCAAATTTTTGTTGGATGTACAGGTGCCCGCATTTCTCTTCGAACCTGCGCATCAATAGCATCTCGCGATACCACTTGATGTAGGTGTCTTTGCCGAAGCGTGAAGCAGCGGTTGTTTTTGCAGGTGTTTTGCCGGTGGCGATATCAGTTGCCATAGTATTTTTCTAAGGGTAGCAAATATAGGTTTCTTGCCTGTTCAACAGCAAGGAATCTTTGTTTTTGTAGTGGTTACAATAAGTCTGTTTTGGAGTTAGAAAGATCGAATTGCCCGAACGCGATAATAGTAACCTGATTTAAAGTTTGAGCTGGAATTACCATTGCTGAAGTTCTTGTAAAAAGCAGTGGTGCTGGTTGCTTGCGATGAACTCCAGTACAAACCGTTGTTGAAACCGCCAATGGCAGCCTGATTTTGATAAATAAGATCTAATTCATCTTTCGAAGGAAGATACCAATCTGTGTAGCCATTTATCTCGGCATCATAGCAAATACGAGCCGCGATATCCGCTTGCTGGCATGAGACATAGATGGCCTCAGTATTCACAAGCCCTGTACCTACAGTATTTTGCGTAGTCATGGAAGTTCCTTCGCAGCCCCACAAGGCGCCGATGCTTTGATCGCTCGTTGCGGCAATCAAGCCATGGCCATTGCCGTCAACGTAAAACACCACGCCTCCCTGGTAGAAGCTCCCCACTTCAATAGGCGGCTCCGGACATGGACCCCACGTGGGAACTCCGTTGCAATAAGTGAGTGTAGCCCCCTCGGTACCGGGTGCAATGGTAACCCATGCGGTACCATTCCAATACAACATTTCACCGGGCGTTGTTCCGTTGGCGAAGTTTCCTGCCGGGCCTTGTGGTCCCTGCGGTCCGATTGGACCTTGCTGGCCTGTTGCACCG
>JBKCGW010000529.1:0-9088 GCA_046303175.1 Flavobacteriales bacterium | reverse complement strand
TAGGTGTACTTGTTCTTTCCCTCATCGAAACGGCGTTTGTCGTCTTTGATTTCGCTCATCTTCGCTCCAAACTCCTTGTCGCTGCTGAGTATGTTCATGATTCCCAGCTTGTATTCGAAGTAATACCAAATGGTTGGTTCGATTTCAATGTACATGCGAAGCACATCGGCACCTCGTTTCTTTTCAATTTCAATCTTGCCTTTCACGTATTTGAACAACTGCCTTTTGTCGATGCTGGCAATACCCAAGTTACCCTGGCTTTGGAACGTTTCATCGATAGGGTTCCATTTGAACTTCACATCGGCCAGATAAAACGTAGCTAACAACTCATCCGGAATACGCTTCATTTGACCGCTCAATCCCAATTCGGAAATCAGCTTATCCGATTTCTCGGTACCCAAAATCTCAATCAAGCTCTTTTCATACTTCGTGCGAGTAATATCGACAGGCTGCAAATTGGGCGATTTCTCAATCTGTTCGGCGATGGACTTTAAGGATCCCTCATCAATTGGGAAGTTAACCACCGTTACACCGCTGGTGCTAATCTGATCTTCTTTGGTTCTATAAAACACATCGCCCACATTGGTGAATTTCATGACGCCATAATCCACGTTGAAATCCATCCGACCATCACCGTTCATCTCACAGTTCGATGTGTTCAACGCAAGCAAATTACCGGGCAACTTGGGCTGCTTGATTTTATCCTTCGGACCTATCAAATAGCGACCGGTTGCCTTGTCGTGCGTGAGGAATCCTTCTGCTTGTATAATAGAACGATCGTCCTTCTCTCGTATGTCGCTCAAAAACGCCGGATACACCGTCATTGGCGAATCGCCGGTTATCATTACACCCACGCCGAGCTTGGTCATGGTCATGTCGCGCAGGGATGAATCTACGGGTATGTAGATTTCATCCGGATTAATTTCTGAACGGAACTTGAAATACGTAGCGGGCATCAAATCGCAATTGTGCAGCAGTTTCGCACCTCCATCGAATATGAGGTAGCGATTGTTGGCATGCAATTCAAAATCGCCATAATACTCGAATGCCGGCGACAAGAAGAACTGTGAACCTTCAGCAATTTTACCCTTTCCAATGGTTTGATAGGAGGTGTCCACTCGAATGTCTTCCAAGTGAATTTTCTGTTCCTTCTTTTGCTCGTCTACGTAGGTAATATCGCCGGAAGCATTGTACTCGCGGCGTCCCTTAATCTTAATATCTGCGTTGTAAATCTGGTGGTACTGCGTCACGTAATTGCTCAAAATCTGAGAGCGGGTGAGCGGTAGCATATTCGCAAAGCGTTCAATGGTAACCTTGCCCGAATCGGGGGTAATCTTCGAGTCGGCAACTACGATGTACTTGATTTTCTGACAGTAGAGCTTTCCACGACGTAAATCGAATTTCGCCTTGGGCGACAAAAAGTTGAGCGAATCCTGTCCTTCGGCCACCGAATAGAAGTTGGAACGCTTCGAATCTTCTGCAGTGTCGATGAGGAGGTCATCGCCAATGGGTTTGCGATTCGAAGACAAATCCAGCTCGTCGCGATCCATGTACCAAGTAAACTGGTCCATGTAACACACATATTGATTGGTTGGGAATTCGATTTTGGTTTCGCCTCCATTACTCTTGAAGATACCGTCGCGGCGGTCAAAATCGACATCGGCATTTACGTTATCGGTTTTAAAGGCTAGTCCCGAACCGAGTTCTTCGCCTACACCTCGCATCTGAAACGACGATGTATCCGACAAGATCTTTCTTCGCGAATACTTCATCAGGTCGGAGGTTAGTTTGGCTCCGCTAAAATCCATCGCTCCGTTGCCGGTCATGCCCGTTGGCTTCAGATGCAGCGTGCCTGTGAGCGTAGCTTCATCGTTGAAGAAATCGATGGGCTTGTCAATGCTCGAAATGTCGAGGTTGTCTTGTTTGGCGTGAAAAGCAAGTAGGGTAGAGTCGCTGTGTGCCTTAGGTACTTCCACCTTGCCGGTGAGTTCGCGGTTGGTGAACTTATAGGTGCGTCCCAGCATGGAGTCGGGGAGAAACGTAAACTCCTTGGAAGAGGCTGAGGCGGTGAGATAGCTGAAGTCGCCACCGCCCTTCAAACCGGAGTAATCCAGCTTTAGCTCCGCAGTAACTTTTGCCTTACCGCCATAAGATGGAAGGTCGGCGCCCGTTTTACGCGTAAAACCAAGCGAGTTGTCCTCCATCAAAACAAGTGGTTCGGTTAAGTCAGGGAAAATACCGGCACTCACCAAGGTCCCTTCAAACTTCAAGTCCTTCTTGCTGAAGTTGTCGAGCGAATCGATTGTGAAGGGCTGAAGTTGATAGAAGAACTTGTCCTTCTTATACACGCCTTGCTGAATGGAAGGGTCGCTCCAATACACAAACGAGGTTTTCGTGCAGGTAAAAATGGGATACTGCGGATAGCTGCGGCTGTGAAACCCACCCTTGTTGGTAGGAGCATCTACCTTGAGATATCCTGAAACATCACGAATTACACTTTTTACACGCGTCTTCTGCAGCTGACCGTATTGATTGCGGCCGAGTGATTCGTCTTCCACGTATATGCGACATGAGTCAACCTGAATTAGATCGAGCTGGAATTGGTCGTACGAGAAGAAATACTCCGGACCGTTGAATTCGAAATTTCCCGCATTCACGCGTCCACCAAAAATGAAGTCGCGGTTTCGCTTCAACACCACTTCCTTATTAAGAGGCATGATGTTCACCTGCTGTGAATCGGATAACTGGAAGTTGTCTACCCCTTTCATCATCAAGTCGTAATTCAACAAGCTCAGTTGCGCATTGTTGCCAGATTCTACTTCGGTGCTGAATTGTATCACGTCGTAGTCGCGCTTGCCGATGTTGTTCTCGATGTACCAATACAATTTCGGACGAACCTTAATATCGTGCGTATTGATATCATAATCGATAAAACCTTTGTTATTGAGGTCAATCAGAATGGTATTTTCCTGCTCCTCACTGTAGTTGTGATAGCGAGCGAGCTCGAATGCAGAGAAATTATTGCTTTTGATATGATCTGCGAACTGTTTGATTTCATAAAGCGGATGGGAAAAAGAAATACCCATCATGGCGTCGTAGCGCTTCTTCTTGAAATAGGTATTCGATTCGAATGCAGCATAGCGTTGTGTGCTACCTTCGAGACTACCCATCTTGAGAGTAGGCTCCTCTAAACTCCAGGTGAGTGCTTCAAAATACATATCGACATTATGATAGGTATTTTGGAATGCCGACTTTGAAATTCCTTCGTCACTGCGAAGCAATACCAACTTGCGCGATTTCCTGTCAAACGAAAAATTGATGTCAGGATGTGTTATGGAGTCACCATCCAGTAAAAACATGATCCGAGCGTGGGCTGTATTGATACGGTCGGGCTTGATGGCAAACTCAAGACTCTGTGCCATGAAAAACTTCTTGTTGTCGCGATAGATTGTAATGGTAGCCGGTTCTTCGGTCGATCCGCTACCAATCAACTGCGTTCCTGCCATGGTAAATCCGCCATCGTAGTCCATGTTTTGGTCGATGTTCTGAATTTGTAATCGTTTGTAGTATGACTCAAAACGAGGATAAGTAGCGTTCTCTGTTGTTTTATCGGCCAAAATTTTATCGGTAAGTCGACCTTCCAGAGCTTGCTGGAAAAACTCGGTATGGAAGATTACTGAATCGGCGCTGTAGGTGCTGCTCTTTAACCGAATGAAGTAATCGTTCATTTCAGCATAGGTTTTCAACGGGTCAAAGCCTGCTCGTTGCCAGGTCACCTTGCCCGATTTTCCAACGAACCTCTGATTGCCCGGATAATATACCCCGGATGTACCATAGATCAGGCTGCTGTCGCCTTTGCTGTAACAGCGAAGATCCATGCTGCCAAAAACGATAGCGGGTACTGAATCAAAAACGAATTGGTAATCGCTTGTAGTACTCTGCCATTGGATGGTTTCATTCTGAAAAAAGCTGCGGTCGCGGAAAAGCAGTGCCGAGCTTTCGAGTAATTCCGAAGTGAACTTCTTGTTTTTCTTATCGGCCATCACACGCAAAAGCACATCGCTCCAAGTATTGAAGTCTTCTACTGTCTTTCCGCTAGTGGTGAAACTTATTAGAGCCTTAATGTATTCATGAAAGTCCGGAAAAACCTTGTTTTTGTTCTTCAACAACGCATCGAGCACATCATATATCTGCTGTCGCTGAGCCGGTGTAAACGAAGTGGGTTGAAGCCAAAGCGGGGCAAACTCACGTTCAATAATTTCCTCGCCGCGCCCCTGACGAGCCGACTCAAATAACTTGAACAACTCATCTGCACAAGCTGCTTCGGAGCGTGTAAACTTTTCGAATTTTTGAGCGTGCACAGCCGGAGCTAAGAACAATAGTGCAAGCAACAATAGGAGAGGGCTAACCCGCATAGATTGGATTGTTGTAGTAATTCAGCTACAATGCTAACGCAACAACCAACCTCTTCGCCTTGAGCGAGGTTAAAGTTTTAAAAAGGAATATGCACAATTATTCGCAATAAGCTATTGGACATTAGCTGTTGGCCACTCCAATGTGCCCGGCATAAAGCTCATCGCGTTGCGCCTTAATCTGTTTGTCAGTGAGGTATTCATCATAGCTCATACGCTTATCAATTACACCGTTGGGCGTAATCTCGATGATACGGTTAGCCACAGTTTGAACAAACTCATGGTCATGCGATGTAAACAGGGCAACATGCTTCCAGTCCTTCATGGCGTTGTTGAATGCCGTGATAGATTCCAAGTCTAGGTGGTTGGTAGGCTCATCTAGAATTAGGCAGTTGGCACCATTGAGCATCATGCGCGATATCATGCAGCGCACCTTTTCACCTCCGCTCAATACGTTACACTTCTTCAGAACTTCCTCACCGCTGAACAGCATCTTACCTAAAAAGCCACGCACATAGGTTTCATCCTTGTCACGCGAGAACTCACGCAGCCAGTCAATCAGGTTGTCATCAGACTGAAAGAACTTCGCGTTTTCGTTTGGCAAGTATGCAGTGGTAATGGTGCTACCCCATTCAACTTCACCGGTTTCAGCTGTCGTTTCACCGGCAATGATGTCGAAGAAGGCTGTGATAGCGCTGTGCTCGCGCGACAGAATAGCGACCTTGTCGCCCTTTAGCAACTTGAAGGAAACATCGGCAAAGAGCAATTGACCTTCAGAGGAGTGCTTTGACAGATTCTCAATGTTTAGGATTTGGTCGCCACAATCACGATCGGGACGGAAAATGATACCGGGGTATTTACGCGTTGAAGGCTGTATGTTGTCAATCACCAACTTGTCGAGCAATTTCTTTCGGCTGGTGGCCTGGCGCGATTTAGAAGCGTTGGCGCTGAATCGCTCCACGAACTCCTGCAGTTCTTTTCGCTTGTCTTCAACCTTCTTGTTTTGGTCGGCGCGCTGACGCAAAGCCAGTTGACTCGACTCATACCAGAAGGTGTAGTTTCCGGTATACAGCTGAATCTTACTAAAGTCAATATCAACGATGTGAGTACACACCGAATCGAGGAAGTGACGGTCGTGGGATACGACAATCACTGTGTTTTGGAAGTCGGCCAGGAAGTTTTCCAACCAGGTGATGGTTTCCACATCCAAGTCGTTGGTAGGCTCATCGAGCAGCAAAATCTCAGGGTTACCGAAAAGGGCTTGTGCCAAAAGCACGCGCACCTTGTCCGTACCGCTCAATTCGCTCATGAAGGTGTGGTGTATGTCTTCCTTGATGCCCAATCCGCTCAGAAGGTTGGCAGCATCGCTCTCGGCATTCCAGCCTTCCATCTCAGCAAACAACGTCTCGAGCTCAGCAGCTTTCTCGCCGTCCTTATCGGAGAAGTCTTCCTTCGCATAAATTGCGTCTTTCTCCTGCATCAAATCCCACAGCTTCTTATTGCCCATCAGCACAGTATTCAATACCGTGAAGGCATCAAACTCGAAGTGGTTCTGCTTGAGCACGCTCATACGCTCACCGGGTCCCATGCTGATATCGCCTGTCATCGGTTCTATTTCACCCGAAAGAATCTTGAGAAACGTCGATTTACCTGCGCCATTGGCTCCAATGACGCCATAGCAGTTACCGTGGGTGAATTTGATATTCACTTCATCAAACAGGGTGCGCTTGCCGTAGCGAAGCGATACATTGGATACGTTGAGCATGAGCCTTGATTTTTGCGGGCGCGAAGGTACGACACAAATCAGCATGCTGCCCACCAATTACCGCTAAGGTGGTATGGAGTCTGTCAAAATTATGTTGCATCTTGCCGCCGTAATATGAGCAACGTAGTTCCACTATCCAGTCTTTCTGCCCGCACTGCAGGCACCATTGCCGAGATTCAACCCGGTGTGATTGCTCCTAAATTGGTTGAAATGGGCTTATATCCCGGCTGCTTCGTGCGGGTTCTTTTCAAGGCTCCGTTCGGAGGACCGCTGGCAGTAGATTTGGGATCTTCAGTTCTCTCATTGCGTATTGATGAAGCCGATTGCGTGCTGCTGTCCAATGAATCGTTGACCTCCGAATAATGCGTAAGATTGCTCTCATAGGAAACCCCAATACGGGCAAGAGCTCGTTGTTCAATCGTCTTACGGGACTTCGGCAGCACGTGGGAAATTATCCCGGAATCACGCTCGACAAGAAGTGGGGCGAAACGGAATTGGCAGGAGGTGGCGTAGCCCATGTACTCGATTTACCCGGTGTTTACAGCGTATTTCCGCGTTCAAATGATGAGCGCGTAGTAATTGATATACTATCCAATCCTGAACATCCCGATTTCCCGGAGCTGGTGGTAGTGGTGGCTGATGCAAGCAACCTGGAGCGCAATCTTTTACTCTATTCGCAAGTGCATGACTTGGGATTACCGATGGTGTTGGCACTCACCATGGATGATGTAAACCGCAAAAACGGGATTTACATCGATAAGAAATTGTTGTCTACTCGTTTAGGCGGAGTAAGCATTGTTACTGTCAATGCACGCACAGGCGATGGCATTCTAGCATTAAAAGAGGCAATCGAAATCACACAGGCTCCGCCGGCATCGATGCAGCTGCCGGGCGAACACCCTGCGCGCATTAAAGATAATCCTGAAGCGCAGCGAATCGATGCGGAAAATCGACTCGTTGCCATTCGTCAAATGCTCATTGGAGTTGTGCGCCAAAACGAAACTAAGCCGCAAAGCCGCACACGTAAATTGGACTCCCTATTGGTACATCGCTTTTGGGGTTACGCTATCTTTTTGGGAATTCTATTACTCATATTCCAGTTCATTTTCCGCATTGCTGCGGTTCCCATGGACTTCATTGAAGGACTGTTTCTGCAATTGTCGCACACTCTTTCGAATCAACTTTCACCCGGAGTATTTACAGATCTTTTGACCGAGGGAATAGTACCCGGTATTGGTGGCGTGGTTGTTTTCATTCCTCAAATCGCCATCTTATTTTTCTTTTTATCGCTGCTCGAAGAGTCGGGCTACATGGCCCGTGTTGTATTTCTTATGGACCGACTCGTTCGCCCTTTCGGACTCAACGGAAAAAGTGTCGTGCCTCTCATGTCGAGCGTTGCTTGTGCCATTCCGGGGGTCATGGCCACACGGACCATCAACTCGTGGAAAGATCGCCTCATTACCATTCTTGTGGCACCGCTGATGAGCTGTTCGGCGCGCATACCGGTTTATACCTTGCTTATCGCATTGGTTGTTCCCGACAGAATGCTTTGGGGCATTATTGACTTAAAGGGACTTGTTCTGTTAGGACTCTATGCATTGGGCTTATTCTCGGCTCTGGCAGTTGCATTTGTGATGAAGTCTTTCATCAAAACCGGAGAACCGAGCTTTTTGATTCTGGAAATGCCCAATTACCGTTGGCCTCGGTGGAAGGAAGTGGGTATCAACTTAATGGAAAAAGTTCGGGTGTTCGTTTGGGATGCGGGAAGGGTAATCCTCTCCATTTCTGTGATTCTCTGGGTTTTCGCAAGTTATGGCCCTGCATCGTGGGAAGAAACAACTCCCATTGGACATGAAATCACACTGGAAGAGTCGTATATAGGTAAGCTCGGTCAAACCATTGAACCTGTCATTAAACCGCTGGGTTACGACTGGAAGATGGGAGTTTCCCTGATTACGTCGTTTGCCGCGCGTGAAGTATTTGTAGGCAGCATGGCGACTATTTACAGCATTGGTGAAGAAACGGACAATCAGTCGATGCTGGTTGAGCGTCTCAAACAAGAACGTTGGTCGGATAGTGGAAAGCCTGTTTACACATTGGCTTCAGGATTATCCTTGATGGTATTCTACGTGTATGCCATGCAATGTATGGCCACATTCGCCGTAGTAAAGAGAGAAACAAAATCCTGGAAATGGCCTATCTTCCAGCTTGTATACATGGGCGTTTTAGCCTACTTGGCTGCCTTTCTAACCTTTCAAATGTTCAACTGATGCAAGAAATTCTCGTCATCGTATCGGTAGCAATCGCCGGTTTGTTTCTACTGAAAAAACTGCGCCGCGAATCGAAAGGGGAGAGCAGTTGCAACAAATGCTCTAGCAACAAGGTAAATTCTTAAGGTACGATTATTACCTGCATTTCACTGCGGGAATAAGCAGCAAACACTCCTAACGCTCCACCTTCAATATTACTAATAGGGTTGTCGGGCGCCGCTGAAAACGGACTTCCGGCATCTGCTGAAGCTGCTGAAACGAACGTTTCCAAAAACGTATAGACCGAAGCGTCCATATTCAACAGTGCCACATCCACGGTATCGCCCATTTCATAGGATTGATTGAAGATTGGGATTTGGATGTAATTGCCGTTATTGAGCTGATCATCGAAGAGCTGCAAATCGCTCAAGTCATCCTTTAGATTACCATTGCGTGCATACTGTGCTCGATAATAGTTGGTAGTCATAGGGTCCTGAAAGTTGAGAAACACGTTGAAGCGTGGAGGTCCCATGGGTGGCGGACCAAAGAAATTATCCTGAGGTTGATAGGTCAACGAATCCAGTTGAACAGCACTAGGCATGTATGCACTCGCCGTGAATGTTTGCCCTGCCACCTGCACGTTGATGGAATAGGTAGCATTG
>JBKCGW010000528.1:0-10309 GCA_046303175.1 Flavobacteriales bacterium | reverse complement strand
CTGAGTGCATTGAGCACCACTACATCCAATCCCTGTAGTTTTTCGAATTCTTCCTCGGGAATAACATTCGCATCCGTGATGTAGGCGAAATTTCCAACGCGATAACCAAACACAGGCAATCGCAAATGGTACACTTGGATGGGCAAGAAGGATAGGTTGCCTACCATGAACTCTTGTCCATCAATAATATTCAAGTCGATTTCCGGAACACCCGGATATTTTTTGTCAGAGAAAGCGTAGGCAAACTCACGTTTCAAGGCATCGGCTACTTGTTCGGTGCAATAGACCTGTGCCCGCCAGTTGTTAATGAAGTTGAAGGCCCTCACGTCGTCGAGGCCTGCGATGTGGTCTTTATGTTCGTGCGTGAAAACAATACCCTCGATGTGCTTTACACCTTCTCGCAGCATTTGCTGACGGAAGTCGGGGCCGGTATCGATGATGTAGTTTTTGTCTTCAGCGGTTATCATCACCGAGCTTCTTAGGCGGGCATCGCGCGCGTCGGTAGACGTGCATATGCTACAGGGGCACGCAATGAGCGGAACTCCTTGTGATGTACCTGTGCCGAGAAAGGTGATGGTCATGCGGGCGAAATTACTACAGGCGAGCAGTGTACCGAGCATTTCAATTTCGTTAAGTTTGGGAAAATCTTGTTTTCTTCAACCATCACTTCGCCTACATTTGCCTGCATTCCAAAACAATCCGGTGGAACTAGAACACGTCATACTTTCAGCCAGTCAAAAGGCACTTCGGGTAAACCTTAATCCCGAGATTTATGGAACCTTTGCCGAAATCGGTGCCGGTCAGGAAGTGGTGCGTCATTTCTTTCGTGCAGGCGGCGCCAGCGGTACCATTGCCAAGGCCATGAGCGCCTACGATAAGGACTTCAGCGATGCCATTTACGGAAAGGAAGAAAAGGGTAGGTATGTGTGTAAGCCTCGACTCATCAACATGCTCAACCACGAGTATCGCCTCATGGAAGAGCGTTTGAAACGCAACGAACACTCAGCTAAAAAGTTCTTTGCGTTTGCCGATACCGTAGCAACCATCAACTATCAGAAAACTATCCAAGGCCACGGCTGGATGGGTTTGAAGTTTCAGACAGCTCCGGATAAAGCCCCCAATATGGTTATTCTGCACATGCGACTGCATGAGATGGATGCCCTGGCCCAGCAGGCCAGTGTTGGATTATTGGGGGTAAACCTCTTGTACGGTTGTTATTATTTCTATTCGAAACCCAAGGAGCTCATCCTATCGTTGTACGATAACCTGAACCGCGACCAGATTGAAATTGATATGGTGGAAATGAGCGGTCCCGATTTCGATCATGTCGACAATCGACTGCTATCGCTGCACTTGGTGAAGAATGGAATGACGGACGCTGTGATTTTCTCGCCCGATGGCAAGAACATTCAAGCTGCCGATATCTTATATAAGAAAAACATACTCGCTTTGCGTGGCAGCTTCCGCCCCGTCACGAAAGTGAATATTGATATGATTATGAAGGGCTTCAAGCTCTTCGAACGAGAATACAAAGTCGATCACAGCAATGTGCAGGTGTTGTTTGAGATAACGCTCAATAACCTGCGAGCGGAAGGTGATATCGACGAACAGGATTTCCTTGACAGGGCTGAAATTCTGTGTTCGCTTGGACAAACGGTTCTCATTTCCAACTACTCCAAGTACTTCAAATTGGTTGAGTTCTTCTCGAAGCATACCAGTCGCCGCATGGGAATTATTGTGGGAACGAACATGATCATGGAGCTTTTCAACGAAAAGTATTACCGCGATCTCAACGGTGGTATCCTGGAGGCGTTTGGTATCTTGTTCAGCCGCGACTTGAAGATTTATGTGTATCCATTTAAGGATAGCAAGACAGGGAAACTGCTCACTACCAATAACTGTCCGGTGCACCCCCGCTTGAAGCCTTTGTATGATTATCTCATATACAACAAGCGTCTGGTCGACATTACCGATTATAACCCGGATGTACTGGATATCTATTCGACGGATGCGTTGGATATGATTCACAACGGTTATGAGGGATGGGAGGAAATGGTGCCCACATACGTTGATACCATCATTAAAGACAACAAGCTTTTCGGATACAGTCCTGACACTCCGAAGAACCCCGATTACATTCCACCTACCAAGCAAAGCGATCATCGGTTGAACCCGAATTGATGCTGAACTGTTATTTTCGGAGGTTATACTATCATGAATGCCAGTTTACCACTTCACCACGAAACCCATCTTTGTGATAATCCGAATGCGGATTGGGTATTGATGGTGCACGGTGCCGGAGGTAGTACCCGCACGTGGAAAAAGCAGCACGATGAATTCAGTAAGCACTACCATGTGTTGCTGATAGACTTGCCTGGACACGCAGGATCGGCCACGAAAACTAAAGATCAGGACCGCTATGATTTTCATTGGATCAGCGCCCGTATTTGGGAGGTAGTCGATTATTATACAACGAAGCCCATTCACGTGGTAGCTGTTTCACTTGGAAGCATTGTGGGTATGCAGATGTATGAGCAGCGGCCTGCGGGTGTTTCCAGCTTGTTGTTTGCGGGACCAATTGTTTCGCTCAATGTGAAATTGCGCTTGTTGGCTAGCACAGGCTTGTTCATTGCTCGTATCATTGGCTTTCGGAACTTCTACAGCTTGATGGCCAAAGTGGTGTTGCCTCGCAAGAATCACCGCAAATCGCGCGAAATCTTTGTGCGTGAATCGAAATTCCTGAGCATTGACGAATACCGTAAATGGACAGCGATGTATGGTAAGCATCTCGATCAAACCTTGCGCAATCTATTTAATTTCGAACCTCAGATACCGGTGTTGTTGCTGGTAGGAGGCCAAGATCATTTGTTCTTGAAGCCCACGATGCAGTATGCCAGCCGATTCCAAAACATCAGTATCGAAGTTGTTCAACGATGCGGTCATTTGGTTAGTCTGGAGCGTGCCGACGAATTCAACCGACGCTGCCTCGACTTCCTTCGCAAATTTTAGTGATGCAATAAGTTTTGGTTTTGTGTCGTGTATTCTGATGAATGGAATATATTAGCGTATAACTAAATTAACTTACCACGATGGAAGTAAAAATACACGAGTCGATAACCGACCAAGTATCATCTATGGATGATCTTATCAACGAAGCTCTTAACCACAGAGCCATCAACCATCCGTATTTGCTTGCTCTCAAGAATGGCGAATTCAAAAACATGGATGCCGTTCTAAAGGATTTTGCGCTACAGTATGGAGCATACAGCACTTGGTTTCCACGCTACTTGACGGGTGTGATTTCCAAGTTGGAAAGCCCTGAACACCGCGAGCATTTGCTCGATAACTTGGCTGAGGAAAGTGGTCATTTGCACGATGATGATATCGAAGCGGTAGCTGCTTTGGGGATCAAAGAAGAATGGGTGCAGGGTATCGCTCATCCGAAGCTTTTCCGTCGCTTTCAAGATGCCATGGGCGTTGATCGCAAAGATTCGATTGGCATTGAAGTACAGATTTGGCGTGAGTCGTTTTTGAGTCTGGTTCAAGACGGCACATCGGTAGAGGCCGTCGGAGCCATTGGCTTGGGAACGGAGTCAATCGTAAAGTTTGTTTACAGACATTTGATTGAGGCTATTGAGAAGCACACCCAGCTCTCCCTTTTTGATTACGTCTTTTTCCCGCTTCACACAGAAGTAGATGACGAGCACGGACTCATTTTGTTGCGCATTGCTGAAGAGCTCGCAAGTGAAGGCGAACAGTCTGCGTTGCAATTGCGCAAGGGTATGCTGAAGGCGCTGAACCTGCGTGCTTCGTATTGGGACAACATGTATGATCGCGCCAAAAAGATTGATGCGCGCGCATAACGTTAACCGTGAGATTGAATTTTAATTTGAAGGGATGGCTTGACTAGTTCAAGCCATTCTTTTTTTAGAATACTCAATACAGCGGTATCCCGTCGAGAGCCATCGGGTCTGATGGCATGGCTTCGCAGTGCACCTTCTTGTTTGGCACCTAGCGAAAGCAGTGATCGAATGCTTCGTTCGTTCTGCGTATCGGCCATAAACTCTACACGCTCCATCGACCAATGCTCGAACGCGTGCTGCAGCATCAGGTATTTGATGTGGCTATTCAGTCCGGTTTGCTTGTAAGCATTGCCTAGCCAACTGTATCCGATGGCCAGACGTTTGTGTGCCGCATTCAGCTGATAGTAACGAGTACTGCCGGCAAAGGTCTGCGTGGATTTGTCGAATATAATAAACGGAATTGCCTGGCGATCGCTTAGGGCTTTCAACGCGTTATCGATGTACTTCTCCAAGTTGTCCTTGCCCGATGCATTTTCCAAACCATATTGCCAGTTTTCAGGTTCGTTCTCGGAGATAGAAACTAAATGCTCGATATCGGATGTTTGCAGCAGTCGCAGAAGAACGCGGTCATCTTCCAATTGAAAGTTGTCGGTAAAGTTGATTGACTGCATGAGAATGGTCTAGTCTTGTGGTTGTTCATTGATCCATGCACGCACATACACCCTGGGCACATCGCCATCCACAAAGGCAGTTCGGTTGTGGCAAAGGAAGTGGTTGTTTACAAAGAGCATGTCCCCACGTTCGAGTCGGAAACACATGGCGTGACTTTCTTCTGCAAAGTAGCGGTCAATGGAATCAAGCAGTTCGGTTAAACCGGCCGGTGTAGGTTCTTTGAGTTTCTCTAGCGCCGATTCTATCCAATAGCGCATGTATCTGAAAGTAATACCACCTTCATGGTCATATTGAAAGAGCGGAATGTCGTTGGCTCGGATGGCTTCCAGGTCTTGCACAGTGCCCGGTGTAATTACATCGCGGCAAAGGGGAGTGTGCAGCAGATCATTCCATGAAGGATTTCGCTCCTCGAGGAAATGGAGTAAGCTGGCAGCATTGGTTATCAGCGATTCTCCGCCTGAAAGAGCCGGTTGCAGGCAAAGAAGTCCAACAATATCGGGGAGGTAATGCTTGGCCGTACTATCGGTATGATAGCCTGTTTCGGCCTTGGTTTTGGAAACAGGTATTGCTTCTTTCGTGTAGTCGAGTCCCCGGTCTTTTACATCAAAGAAATATCCATAACGGTTGTTGAGATACCCCAGCGAGCGCGAAACGATGGCGTACAACTGCCGCTGCTGTTCCTCGAAATAAGTTCCCTCCAGTTGAAGGCGCAAAGCTCCCGGAGATGAAACAAGTTGTTGCATCCAACGACGGCTACATTGGTTCAGTTCATCAGATGAATGCAATGAAAACGAATTGGGCTTGGTCAACCAATCGGAAGCATTGCCACTTGTGCGAAGTAGTTCATCCGTGAAGTACGTGGGCAGTGTTTCGGAAATGTCGCCGACCGAAGGCAGGTGCTGCCATAGCTGATGTTGTGCCTTGTTTGAGCTCATTTCTTAACCTTGAAAGCTACGTGCAACGGAAGGTCGATGAGCGGTGTAAAGAAGGTGGGGTCGAGCTGCACATGTTCTTCGTTGATATGCAACTCATACACTTCAGGCATTTTTTGGAAACCGGCATGTCGCATACAAGTGAAATAGTCTTCCATGGTCTTGTGCACGCATTGAACTCCAACCGATATTCCATCGCGACGCCATATTTCACCGGGGAACAGAATATTTCGTCCACTGAAATATCCTCCTCGCTTTTCAAAGTAGAACGGGTATTTGTCTTGTTTTAAAAAGGCCAGCGATGGGTGAGGCACGGAAAAGATAAAGTGACCTCCGGGTTTTAACTGGCTATACACCTTTTTCATGACCTCAGCGGTATCGGGCGCGTCGAGATAATTAAATAGGAACATCGCAAGCACGGTGTCTACCTGGAACTCACCATCGTGTAATTCCCGAATGTCTCTTACCTCGTAGCTTGCCCCCGTAATTCCCTGGCTGATCTTTTCATGCTCCGCCTTTTCAATCATGGCAGCGCTGATGTCGATGCCATGGATGTTCGATGCGCCTCTCTTGAGAAGCTCACGCCCTACGTAGCCTTCACCGCAACCAATATCGAGCAGCGAACTTCCTTGCACCGGCTCACAAAGGTTCATAACGAACGGCCGAGCCGAATAGTCCGATAACAAAACAGGCCCGGTGCGTTGCCACTGAGATGCTTGGTTGTCGTAGAGTGATTTTGCGTCCTGGTCGCTGTTCATGTCGCTAATATAAACCAGCTTAAAATCTTTTTAAAGGCTTAAATAGAAAATGAATGGGTAACTTTTGAATGCGTATATTTTGATTGCGCGAAGTGTATATTGCTTTCGAATTAACCGAATCGGCAAACATGAAGCTTTCCATTTCAATTTCATTTGTTATTCTATTAGTTGCATCTGCAGCCTCAGCCCAAATAGATACGCTATTTTGGTTTGTTGCTCCTGAAGCTACCAGCGGTCATGGAGATGCACCGGTAACTTTTCGCATGGCCGCGTTTGGAGATGCAGCACAGGTTGTTATTGATCAGCCGGCCAATCCTGCATTCGTGCCTTTGGTAACCAACATTGCTGCAAACTCTGCGGTGTCGGTGGATGTAACGGCTTTCTTAAATCAGTTGGAAAATCAACCGGCCGATCAAGTGCTGAACAAGGGGGTACGCATTCGATCGAATGCTTTTATTACGGCCTATTACGAGATTATCACCTCTTGCCAATGCAATCCGGAGATTTTTGCGCTGAAGGGTAAGAATGCGCTAGGAACCGAATATTATACACCCTTTCAAACGGCATGGAACAATGGAGGCTACTTCCCAACACCGCTGTCATCGGTCGACATAGTTGCAACCGAGGATAATACCATCGTTACCATTGTGCCTTCAGTAGCAGTTGTGGGTCATGCTGCAGGAGTCGCTTATGATATCGTGTTGAATGCCGGCGAAACGTATTCAATGGCGGCCTCTTCGACAGCCGCAGCCGACCACCCCGCAGGTAGTCATATCAGTTCCAATAAACCCATTGCAGTTACATTGAAGGATGATTCAGTATCCAATGGTGGTTGTTCTGATATAATGGGCGATCAACTCATTCCAACCGACCTTATCGGAACTGAGTACATTGTGATGAAAGGGTTTTTGAGTGCGGGTGCAGGAGAGGCTATTTATGTACTGGCGACACAGGACAACACCGAGATTTTTATTGATGGCGCTGCCACACCTTCGGCCGTCATCAATACAGGTGAGCAGTGGTCGTACCTCATCAACAATACAACCACCTATGTAACCACCTCGCAACCGGCCTATGTTCTTCATGCAACCGGAGAAGGATGCGAACTAGCTGAGGCCGTTCTTCCTCCCATCGAATGCACAGGCTCTCGCAAGGTGTACTTCGTTCGAAGCGTGGACGGTGCTTTCGGTGTAAACATCATGACGCGCACAGAGAACATCGGAAACTTTACCCTCAACGGGAATACAACGCTTATTCCTGCTTCCTCGTTTAATACGGTTGCAGGTTCGGCAGGGGAGTGGATGAGCACGCAAATCTTGTTCAGCACGGTGAATATTCCTTCAGAGGAATTTACTGTCGTAGAAAACAGCACGGGTCTGTTTCACTTGGGCACTATCAACGGTGGCGGTGGTGGATGTCGTTATGGCTATTTCTCGGATTTCGGACAATCCAACCCGCTCGAATTGTCCTCTAGTTTTTGCGAGGGAGATACCATCACCCTTCAGCCCAACGACGATTACTTGAGCTATGCTTGGAGCACAGGGGAGACCTCGTCTGAAATTGAGGTAAGCGAGCCCGGACAGTACACCTTAACGGTTGAAACCTCACCAAACTGTATTGATAGCGATACGATTGATGTGATAATGTTCCCCGATCCTCTCATTAATCTGGCCTTCTTCGACACCTTGGTGTGTGATGATCCTACGCCGGTTTCTATCTCTGCTCCCACAGGTTTTGATTTTTATTCATGGACCGATGCCGATGGAGATATAATAGCTTCCGGACAAACGGTTGAGTTGACCGAAGGACGCTACAATGTGCTTGCGGCTGACAGCAACGGCTGCAATTGGCCGAGCATCGCTCCCGTCATCATCGACTTCGAAGAATGCAATTTGGTTATTCCCAATATCATTACCCCCGATGGACCCGCGGGCGCCAGTATTGGCCAGTCGAATGACAACAATGCTTTTTTCGTGAAGTCACTGAGGCTTTATCCCAATTCGAAACTCACCGTTTTCAACCGATGGGGGAACACGGTCTATCACTCGGATAACTACCAAAACGATTGGGTGCCGCGCGATTTGTCGGACGGAACGTACTACTACGTGCTCGAACTTCGTCAGCCCAATGGAACGTTTCAGAAGTATGCGGGTGATCTTACGATCTTGATGGGGGAGTGAGATTGACTTGAATAGAGAATGGAGAATGAAGAAATGTGTAAACCACAGTTCTCCATTCTCCATTCTTCATTCTCTTTTGTCTCTATGCCTCAGAATCCACCGCCATTCTCTTCAACGCCAACACCTTCGCGAAGTCCACGAAAACCTTGTGTGCTTGGGTAAATGCGAAGCGATCATCGAAGTTTTTAGAGACGATGTTACGGCGGTGCATACCGTTGATGAGTGTGCGGCGTGCATCGGGTTCGCGCAATGATTTGTTGGACTCGATTAAATCGATGAACGAGGAATTATCGAAATAGCGATCGATTTCTTCGAAGGTGAATTCGTTGAAGTCGAGTGCTTCCATGAAGTTGCGTCCGTCGCGATCGAGCTCGTAGCAAAGAATAGCGATAAAAATGCTCACATCGCGCGAGAAGTTTTCCTGCGTTTCCTTGCTCAGCAAGAAGGCATATTCTGTCTTCAGATTGAGATCGAGATCGAACGATAACTTGAAGAATTCAGAGTAGAATGCTTCGTTTTCCTTTAATGAATTGAAATGATTCTCGTTGCTTAGGATGAACTTTCCGCCCATCAATTCTTCAACTATTTGGCGATGATTGCTAGGATATACCATGGTTATGCTTTCTAAGAATGTACGTTAGGTTGTCGGTTATAATTTGAGGGCCGGCTCTACTTTGATTTTTGGTAGAGAGATGGTCGAAGTCGTTGTATTCAACGTAATGCGCTCTGCCTTCTTGGGGAACTCGATTTGCAAGTCTCCGTCGAACAACAGGCCGCACAACGCAAAAAACTTGTCGGTTTCGATGTCCTGGAAATCCTTCTGCAGTTCTGCGTAGCACCACGAGAAGAAATCGTTCACAGGCAGGCTCTTGGTGAGATTGCCCTTGAATAGATCGCGGTCGAAAATCCACTTATCAAAATCTACCACACCGTCTTCAAGCGTAACGTACTCGTTGACCGAAAACTGCTCGAAGAACTCGCGCACTTTGTAGAGCATGTCTTTGGCGTATACCATGGTACGTGAACCCTTGAGAAGGGGAGGTGTATCCATTCTGTATGGATTGCGCAAGAATTCAATCCAACCGGTAAGAATGAGCGATTCGGTTCGGATACGCTCCAACAATGGAAGGAGTTCGTTTACGAGCACTTTCGATTGCTTGAGCAAATCGGATTTGGTTTGAATGAGTTGCTAATACAACTTCTCAAACTCCATACGCACGGTTTAATCTTGGAAATCCAAACGACGACGGTTGGCGTACTCACTCACATCCAGAATGGTACTGGTTACTGATTCCGAGTGTTTTACATCCAAAATACGGTTGAGTGGAAGAATATAATATTCAATCCAGAAGGAAGCCTTTTGAACTTTCTCGCGGTATTCCACGCGATCGATATTCGACTTCAGTTCGCGGGTTTCGGCCAATAAGCGGAAGGTGTTTCTTTCCACCAAATCAACGAATTCGCGCACCTGGTGCGAAAGGTTCTTGATGCGTTCCTGAAGAATATCGCGCTCCTGATTTTCGTACTTGCGAATTTTGAGGAAGAGCTCCGAAATACTGGACTTATACTTTTCGATTGTTTCAGGCAACAAAGGCTTAAACTCGAACAGCAAGAACTCCATGAGTTTGAAGTATACGTCGCGCATTTCGTAGTCGCTGCCCAGGCTGCGAATGACGCGGTATTCACGCAAACGTATATTCATGGTGTGGCCATGCTTCTGGATGAGCATGTCGTACACCTCTTTGGTGATGAGTCCATCGGCTATTTGATACGAGAACAAATCCTTCACCACATCGAAGTTGGCATGAAGGAAGTTCAGTATGGTCCGTGGTTCAGCTTTTATCATAGCATGTCAGGTTTTTGCGGGGTATTATGCTTCTTCGAGCTCTTCTACCTGCAAGTGATATTTCAGTTTTACCTCATTAAGTTCGTTGAAGTGTGGCGGTAGCGCTACTGCTTCTTCG
>JBKCGW010000527.1:0-1606 GCA_046303175.1 Flavobacteriales bacterium | reverse complement strand
GCCTCACTTCATTCAATGAAATCATTCGTGTGTTTTGCAAGTTTGCAGGGTACGAACCTACTATTAAGCCTTTGCTTGATAAGCCTGTGGGTGTTCACTCGCGTTATTGCGATATGTCGTTTGTAGAGCAACGCCTGGGATGGAAGGCCAAAATTTCGATTGAAGAGGGGATGCGTCGCGTGTACGATGCGGCGGTCAAAAACAAAGGATAAACGACCATGTCGGTAGCTCGCAAGAAGATAGTTTGTTTTGGTCCGGGCCCTATGTTCAAGGGCGGCATTCAAAATTTCAACACGTCGCTTGCGCTCGCATTTGAAAGAATTTCTTGGGTGGATGTCGAGATTGTATCCTGGACGCAGCAGTATCCGGGTATTATCCCCCGACAGTTTCGGGATTTGCAGAGCAAGGTTGACTTGCTGAAGGACAGCAAGGTTCCGGTAACATACCTCACGAACTATAATAATCCGCTTTCTTGGCGTAATACCGTTCAGTACATCCTTTCACGTCGTCCCGATGTGGTTGTGTTTCAATGGAGCATCGCACTTCAGGGGTTGCCCATGGGAGCGATGGCACGCTCGCTTCGTAAGGCCGGAATACACGTAGTATTCGATGTGCATTTTGTGATTCAAAAGGAGCATAGTTTTATTGATCGAATGCTTACGCGCCGCGCTCTGAAGCAAGCCAACTCGTTTGTAGTGCATGCCTCACAAACCTACCGAGAATTGCAGGAGCTTTTTCCCAATAAGCCTTGGCAAGTAGTTTCAAAATTAGATAGTGCTGAAAACGATAAGGTTCAGGTCGTTCAGTTGTTTCACCCGGTGTATGACCTCTATCGCCCTATCGAAGGTTTGGATATTGAAGCGGAGAAACAAAAACTCGGATTGAACAAGCATGTATTCCTGTTTTTCGGATTTATCCGCAAATACAAAGGCTTGGACATGGCCATTGAGGCCTTTGCTCAAGTGTGCAAGCAGCGCAGCGATGTGTCTTTCTTGATATGCGGTGAAAGCTTCTGGCACACCTTGGATAACAAGAAATGGTCGACCCGTGTAAAGCAATTCCTGTTTGGATTAGCTAAAAAAGTGGTGCTACAGAAATCAGATGATGAGCGCGAATACGCGCCGCTCGAGCGAATCAAGGAATTGGGCATTGAAAAGCAATGCGTGGTCTTCAACAGATTTATTGGCAACGAGGAATTGCCTGTGTTTTTTCAGGTTTCGGATGCTGCTGTATTGTTCTACCGAACTGCTACTCCGAGCGGTATCGAGTCGCTGAGCTATAATTTTAAGTTGCCAATACTCGCTACGCGTGTAGGGCACTTTCCGGAGACCATTGAGGATGGATTCAATGGCTATTTGGCCGACGCCGAAAACACAGAAGATATGGCTCGTATCATGCTGCGTTTCCTAGATAATCCCATCGACCGAAATAATGTGGTGAAGGCCACTGAGAATATGAGCTGGGACAATTTCGCGGGAGCCATTGCCGGAAACCAGAATCGATAAGTGAGCGAAGCTTCGCAATCAGTCCTATATTCGCCCTCCATAATCAAAACAATTCGCTATGCGCTATTTAACTTACGGTCTGATGGCCGCCCTTTCTATGG
>JBKCGW010000526.1:0-1836 GCA_046303175.1 Flavobacteriales bacterium | reverse complement strand
CTGAATAACAACGCCGGCAAACTCCTGGATACGCTCTTTGTTTCCTTCTACGATTTTGTAGCTTACAGTGATAGTGTCACCTGCAGCAAATGCCGGAATTTCTTTAACCGGGTTGAGCTTTTTCTCGAGTTCTTTAATGCGGTTCATGATGCGTTTCGTTTAAAAATGAATCCCTAAAAGGGGGCGCAATATTACGACATTTCTTTCTTCAATGAGCCTTTGATGAAAAAAAAAGTATCTTTTTTTAGTCAACGGGTCGTTTGTGGTTCCATCGCTTGTGCGACCACAGCCAATATCGGGGTTCCAAGCGAATATCGGCCTCGAGCATTCGCTGCAATCGTTCGGTGAGTTCGCCGTAAGGAAACTCGTTCGGATTTTCAGTAACGAGCTCGTATTCAATGGCGTATTTCCCGCGAGACACTTTTTTGAGGTGTCCGAATACCACGGGCAAGTTGAATTCTTTCGCGTATTTCTCGGTTCCAAACAAACAGGCTGTTTCTTGTCCTAAGAAATCGGTCCAATAAGCTTTGCGCGGATTGGAGGGCGACTGGTCGATGGCAAATACCGAAACGAACAATTCATTGTGATTGGCCTTCAGCCACTCTCCGGTCTCTTTGGTAGACACCAGTTCGAGGCCGAACTTTCCTCGCGTGGAACGCATTTTTGCGTCAAAGTAAGAATTGCTCAGACGCTTGTAGATGGCCATCAGTCGGTGTTTGAAATGGGGCGGAGCCGAAAGAGCCCACATCTCCCAATTGCCGTAATGGCCTCCGGCCAAAATTGCGCTCTTACCCTTAGCGTGCAATTGATCCAGCACCTGAGTGTTTCGATGTTCAAACCGCGAAGCGAGGTCGCTTTCATGAGCACTGAAATTCTTGAGGCTTTCAAGTACGAGGTCGCAGAAGTGCCTAAAGAACGCTTTTTCCAATGTGATGATTTCGGACCGGCTTTTTTCGGGGAATGACCGACTTAGATTTCCGCGGACAACCTTTTTTCGATAACCGATGGCGTGATAAAAGAGGAGGTAAATGCCGTCGGATAGGATATAGAGCGCTCGGTAGGGGAGTTTGCTTATCGGGTAAATAATCAGGTTGTAAAGCAAGGCCGACATCATGCGCCCACCTCCAATTTTAATCCGTCGTAGGCAACGAACATCCCCTCGGGCAATTCGTTTTGCACCTCTTCATGAAGCCCCAACTGGTGGCTTATGTGCGTGAACCACGTTTGTTTTGCGCCGATGCGCTTGGCAATTTCAATGGCTTCTTCAACGGTTTTGAAAGTCGTTACTGCACAAACAGTCCCGAAGATTTCTTCTTGGAAAACACGCATTTTATTGTGACCTTTCAAGATAGTTGGCTGAATATAATATCCGTTAGCTGCATCTCCTTCTTGAATATGTGCTGAACCACCGCAAAGCACTTCTGCACCTTCATCTTCACCAATTTTTAAATAAGATAAAATTTTCTCGTATTGGTCGTTTGATGCTTGAGCTCCAATCATCGTTGTCATATCTAATGGATGACCTTTTTTGATGGCATTTACACGTTCAATTACACGAGCAATGAAAGCATCAAAGATTGACTCATGCACCAACATACGTGAAGGACAAGTACAAATTTCTCCCTGATTTAAAGCAAACATAGCTGCACCTTCCAAACACTTATCGAAGAACTCATCGTCCGCATCCATTACACTTGGGAAGAAAATATTTGGCGATTTTCCGCCTAATTCCATCGTCACAGGAATGATATTTTCTGAAGCGTACTGCATGATTACGCGTCCAGTGGTAGTTTCACCCGTGAACGATACTTTAGCGATTCTCGTAGAGCTTGCCAA
>JBKCGW010000525.1:0-2025 GCA_046303175.1 Flavobacteriales bacterium | reverse complement strand
TGCGGGCAATTTGTATTTGATGTGATAATCTACCAACCCATCGATTGGCTTACGAATGACTTTACCCAAACGTATACCTGCCTCATCGGCTGCTGCTTGCAGACAATCATGGAAGTAATGTCCAATGCTACCCACGAAGTGCACAGGCACCTCGCGGTAATTCGCAAAGCACTTCACGTGGATATCGATGAAGTGTAACATTCCCTTTTTTACCCATGCCTTCACATGCGGATGATCGCGGTGTTCGCCGATGAACTTCATGAATGATGCGAGGTATACATTCGCATTTGGCTCACGATAAATCTTATTGATGATCTCGTCTTTGGTGGGGGCATATTTTTCTTCAAATGCAGCCTTCAAGTCGGCGGGCAATTTTTTGTAGAAATACTCCTGCAACAGGATTTTCCCGAAATAGCCGCCGCTCGCTTCATCACCGAGGATGTAGGCCAATGAAGGAACTTCTTCCGAAACATTTTGTCCGTCGAAGTAGCAAGAATTACTTCCAGTTCCGAGGATACAGGCAACGCAAGGCTCTCCGTCATAAACAGCCATAGCCGAGCCAAGTTGATCGTGCTCAACCAAAATTTCGGCATGCTTGAAAACACGCTCCAATCCGGCGCGCATAATGGCGTGCATTTCGGAGGTACTGCTGCCTGCACCGTAGAAAAAAACATGCTTAATCTGATCGGCTAGCGCATAGAAGGGTGCATTGTCCTTGATGGCTCTCTCGATCACGTCGGGAGAATGGAAGTACGGATTGAGTCCCATCGTCTGGAAGTTGTCAATACGCGCACCCTTCTCGTCAATCAGGGCCCAATCGCATTTAGTGGAACCGCTGTCTGCAATGATGATCATGGTTAAATTATAGTGTGTTGGTTTGTGCTAAGGGGAAATTAAATTTTTCCGATAAGATCGCATACACGCTGCGAGTAACCGGCCTCGTTGTCGTACCACGCCATCACCTTCACGAGGTTTCCGTTCACAGCGGTAAGTGCTGCGTCGAAAATACACGAGTGGAGATTGCCTACGATATCGATAGAAACGATTGGATCTGTGCAGTATTCGAGAATACCTTTCATAGATCCCTCGGCTGCGGCCTTCATGGCTGCATTCACCTCTTCAATGGTTACATCGCGCTTAAGCACGGCAACGAGATCGGTCATGGAGCCATCGGGTGTGGGGACGCGAACAGCTACGCCGTCGAGTTTGCCTTTGAGTTGTGGCAATACCTCGCCTACTGCTTTAGCAGCTCCTGTAGAAGTTGGAACCATGCTCAAGGCAGCAGCACGTGCACGACGCAAGTCCTTGTGAGGAGAGTCTTGCAAACGTTGATCGGCTGTATAGGCGTGAACCGTGGTGATGTATCCTTTTTCAATTCCGAATGTATCGTTGAGCACCTTGGCCATAGGAGCCAAGCAGTTGGTAGTGCACGAAGCGTTGCTCAACACGGTGTCTTCAGCTGTAATCTGATCATCGTTGACACCGAGAACGATGGTCTTCACAGCGCCCGTTGCAGGTGCACTGATGATTACCTTTTTTGCTCCGGCTTGAATATGCTTGGAAGCACTTTCTTTATCGGTAAATATCCCGGTCGATTCAATAACTACTTCTACTCCGAGGTCGCCCCAAGGAAGTGTTGCAGGATCTTTCGCTGCGTAAATCTTGATGGCCTTGCCGTTCACGATGATGGAATCCGCATTGTGATCGATCGCATGTCCGAAGCGACCGTGAACGCTATCATACTTCAGCAGGTGGGCCAATGTTTTTACATCGGTCAAATCGTTGATGGCAACGACCTCTACTTGTGGGTTGTTGATGAGGCTGCGGAAACACATACGACCGATGCGTCCGAAACCGTTGATGGCTATTTTCTTCATTGTTTTCTTGCTAATTGATTAGTGCCTCGGCCCTAGATCGAGAGAATGCGCGCAATTCGCAGTTCATCACGATTGGGCAGGTGGCGGTTGTTGATGGCTTCGGAAAGCGGTGTGTAGGTTTCACGGTCGTTGATGATGCCGATCATTA
>JBKCGW010000524.1:0-3216 GCA_046303175.1 Flavobacteriales bacterium | reverse complement strand
TCCCTTCACACTAGCCCTGATTCGTGTGCGTATTTTCGCTCTGCGAGCTTCTTTGCTGAATGCCATTGCTTTAATTCAAATTTTATTTAGCTGCTGACTTACCAGCCTTTTTACGTACATATTCACCAATATAACGAACACCCTTGCCTTTGTATGGCTCCGGAGCACGCAGGCTGCGGATCTTGGCTGCAACCTGTCCCAACAATTGCTTGTCGTGGCTCTCGAGTGTTATCGATGGGTTCTCCCCTTTCTCTGCTTTCGCAGTTACTTTAATTTCTTTGGGCAATTCGAACACAATCGGGTGGCTGTATCCAAGAGTGAGTTCCAATTGCTGGCCGGTGGCCTTGCAACGGTAACCTACCCCGATCATTTCCAGCTGACGCGTCCAACCTGTGCTTACGCCGGTCACCATATTGTGTATGAGTGAGCGGTACAAACCGTGCTTTGAACGAGCGTCCTTGTGATCGCTGCTACGGGTGAGTGTGATCACTCCTTCCGCGATATCCAACGAAACCGAAGGGTCGATATCCTGTGAAAGTTCACCTTTCGGTCCCTTCACTTTAAATACGCCATCATTGAAAGACACTTCAACGCCTTTAGCAATGGTGACTGGTGATTTTCCTATCCTTGACATGGGTCAGAAATTTTTCAGTGGTTTAATAAACGTAACACAATACTTCTCCGCCAATTCCGTGGGTGCGAGCTTCTTTGTCGCTCATTACTCCTTTCGAAGTAGAAACGACAGCGATTCCCAAACCGTTGAGCACGCGTGGCATTTCCTCGGCTCCGGTGTACTTGCGGTGACCGGGAGAAGAGATACGCTGAATGCTTGAAATAGCCGGTGTCTTGGTTTTCATGTTGTACTTCAACGCGATTTTAATCGTGCCTGGAGTACCTTCCTCGAACTTATAGTTGAGGATGTAACCTTTGTCGTGCAGGATCTTCGTGATCTCCTTCTTCAGGTTTGACGCAGGAATCTCAACTACCTTGTGACGGGCAGCCTGTGCATTCCGGATGCGGGTCAAATAATCTGCAATTGGGTCTGTAAACATTGCTGTTTCCTTTTTTTTGAGTGGCTAAGCCACGTTGCTTTATCATTTCCGTGAAAGCACGGACACTTGTTCTTGGTTTTTGTTAGGGCTGATATATTACCAGCTTGCCTTCTTTACGCCCGGGATTCGTCCGTTCAGAGCCAGTTCACGGAACTGGTTACGGCACAATCCGAACTGACGCATGTAACCGCGAGGACGACCGGTGAGCTGGCAACGGTTGCGAACGCGCACCTTGCTGCTGTTCTTAGGAAGCTTTTGCAAAGCATCCCAATCGCCTGCTTTCTTTAATTCTTCACGCTTCTTGGCGTAACGCTCTACAAGTGCAATACGCTTGCGCTCACGAGCTTTCATTGATTCCTTAGCCATTGTTCTTTTTCCTGTTTATTATTTTGTGAAAGGAAATCCAAATTCTTCCAGAAGCGCCTTCGCTTCTTCGTTGGTGCGGGCAGTGGTCACAAATGTGATGTCCATACCGTTGATCTGCTTGATCTTATCCAAATCAATCTCCGGGAAGATGATTTGTTCCTTCACGCCGAAGGTGAAGTTACCACGACCGTCGAAGCCTGAAGACTTAACACCGCGGAAGTCACGTGTACGAGGCAGAGAAACCGAAATCAAACGATCCAGGAATTCGTACATACGGTCGCCGCGCAATGTAACCTTGGCACCGATTGCAACACCCTTGCGGAGTTTGAAGTTCGAGATGTCCTTCGTTGCAGCAGTTGGCATAGCCTTCTGCCCCGCAATCATGGTCATCTCGTCTACTGCAGCGTCGATAATTTTCTTATCGCCTGTAGCACGACCCAACCCCTGGTTTAAACAAATCTTAGTAATCTTCGGCACTTGCATGATCGAAGAGTATTCGAACTTGCTCTTCAAATTCGGAGCAATTTCTTCCTGATATTTCGCTCTTAGGCGTGGAGTGTATTTCATTTCAATGTATCTCCTGATTTCTTAGAAAAGCGTTCCAATTTTCCATCTGCATTTCTTCTGCGGCCAACGCGAGTAGCGTTTCCTTTAGCATCTACAACCTTTACGTTGCTGATGTTGATTCCTGCAGCGATGGATTCAATACCACCCTGTGGGTTTTGTGCCGAAGGCTTGCGGTGTTTTTTCACCAAGTTTACTCCTTCAACCACCACACGGTCGTTGTCGCGATTAACTTCAACAACACGGCCTTGCTTGCCTTTGTTGTCGCCGGTAGTTACTACCACCAGATCGCCCTTTTTTACTTTAACTCTTTTGAACATCGTTTATTCATTTTGGACGTTTGCACGTCTTATTGATTCTTAGATTACTTCCGGAGCGAGTGAGATGATTTTCATATAGTCCTTCTCGCGAAGCTCACGAGCTACAGGACCGAAAATACGTGTGCCACGCAATTCACCTGCTGCATTGAGCAATACCACCGCGTTGTCGTCGAAGCGGATGTAACTTCCATCGGCACGACGAACTTCTTTCTTGGTGCGTACGATTACCGCTTTCGAAACCGTACCTTTCTTCACGTTACCACTTGGGAGAGCATCCTTCACGGTAACTACGATCTGATCGCCGATAGAGGCATAACGACGACGTGTTCCACCGAGTACACGGATAACGAGTACTTCGCGTGCACCGCTGTTGTCGGCAACTTTCAGTCGTGATTCGTTCTGTATCATTTTCTTATTCTTTGAGTGACTCCTGGGAGTCTGTACTTCCTTTATTTCATGCTACGGAATTCCACCGTAACGATTACCGGTCGCATCCGGCTGCTGGATTATTTCGCTTTTTCAACGATTTCAACCATTCTCCAACGCTTGAGCTTGCTCATTGGACGAGTTTCCATGATTTTCACGGTGTCACCAATGCCACACTCCCCTTTCTCGTCATGCGCCATGAACTTCTTTGAGTACTTCACGATCTTCCCGTACTTCGGGTGCATGATCTTGGTCTCAACCATTACCACCACCGACTTTTCCATCTTGTTTGAGGTAACGATACCAATTCTTTCTTTACGAAGGTTTCTTTCCATGGTGTGTAATTATTTCCCGTTGTTTTTACGTTGGTTCAACACAGTAAACATGCGGGCTACCTCTTTACGCTTCATGCGCAACTGCATAGGGTTTTCGGTGCCTGCCACTGTGTGGCTGAATTTCATTTTTGCCAGTGCAGCCTTCTCTTCCTT
>JBKCGW010000523.1:0-1613 GCA_046303175.1 Flavobacteriales bacterium | reverse complement strand
GAGTGGCTGCGGGTGAGGCCCGGAGAGCAAGAGCGAGTTGCGAAGGGCCACCTTTCGTCAAACCTCATTTTCATTCTGTTTGTGTTTCTCATTCTGGAATTTTCGAAAGAGAATCAGAAACAGAAACACAATGAGAATGAGAAGTTGCGCGTGCACCGAGCAGAACATTCGTCACTAGTCATTCGCCACTCATCATTCGCCACTCGCCACTAACTCCTTCATCTTCTCCACTGTCATCCCTGCCATCGATGCCACCACGGCATCAGCGAGAGAAAGAACCGAGGATTCACCGATGCCGATGCAGTAGAATCCTCCACTCTTGGCGGCTTCCACTCCACTTTGAGCATCTTCGAAAACCACTATTTCAGAAGGCTTTAATTGAAGCTCCGATGCACCACGTTGAAACACTTCAGGGTGTGGCTTCGACATGTGAATTTTGTTACCATCGATGATGGTGTCGAACATCTCAAGAATACCCAGCTTCTCGAGAATGAGTACGGCGTTCTTGGATGATGAACCAAGGCCTATGCGAATGTCCTTTTGTTTGAGTTCATTCAAGAAATCCAGCACGCCGGGCAACATTTCAGAAGGAACAACCTGTTCGGCATACTCCAGATACCAGCGGTTCTTGAGATCCATCAACTCCAGCTTCTTCGCATTATTCAGCTGTATGCCACCCCACGCAAGAATTTTTTCGAGCGACTCAACGCGGCTTACTCCCTTGAGTTCTTCGTTTTGAACCTCGGTGAATTCGATGCTCAATGAATTGGCGAGACGTTGCCACGCCAGAAAATGAAACTTGGCAGTATCTACAATGACACCGTCCATATCAAACAAACAGGCCTTTATCATCAGCTCGAAACGTATTGAATTTATTTACGACTGGCTTCCATTCGAATCATGCCCACAATGAGCAATTCAGCACTCGCAGGATTGCTGGCCAATGGAATGTTGTGCTTGATGCACGCCTTCACCAATGCAACGATATCGGCCTCGTAATCCTGAACGATTTCAGGGTCGCGAAAAAAAAGAACCATGGCGATCATTCCCTGATTCACCATGGTTTCTAATTCTTTGAATCCGCCCTGACGTCCCGGATTGACATGCTCCACATGCAGCTGCATCGACTCCTGCTCCATGAACTCGGCCGTGAGACCGGTAGCCACGAGTTTGCGATTCCACAACCACTGCTCTCTTTCCTTCAGAAAAGAAACCAGCGTAGGCTTCATGCTATCGTGTGCAATGACACAGATTTTCTTCTCCATGCGCTATCAGTTACCGACCAATGCGGGCAATTTGTATTTGATGTGATAATCTACCAACCCATCGATTGGCTTACGAATGACTTTACCCAAACGTATACCTGCCTCATCGGCTGCGGCTTGCAGACAGTCGTGGAAGTAGTGACCAATGCTTCCTACAAAGTGCACAGGCACCTCACGGTAATTAGCAAAGCACTTCACGTGAATGTCGATAAAATGCAACATACCTCTTTTCACCCATGCCTTTACATGCGGATGGTCGCGGTGCTCACCAATGAATTTCATGAACGAAGCAAGATAAACGTTCGCATTGGGCTCTCGGTAAATCTTATTGATGATCTCGTCTTTGGT
>JBKCGW010000522.1:0-2687 GCA_046303175.1 Flavobacteriales bacterium | reverse complement strand
CGTTCGTCAGTGGTTCGTTGTCGGTTCGTGCAGTGAGCAGCTGCGGACAAAGTGCAGCACGTACGCTAGCCTTGAGTAAGAACCCGGCTACGCCTTCTACCATGACAGGTCAATTGTCCAACCTGTGTGGTGGCGGACAGTATACTTATTCGGTAGCTGCCGTGAGCGGCGCAACCAGTTATCAGTGGACGGTTCCAACAGGTTGTGCGATTGTAACCAACAACGGCAACTCGATTGTGATGAGCGTTCCGAGCACCTTCACCACGGGAACCTTGAGCGTTCGCGCTTTCAACAGCTGCGGTGGAAGTTCTCTTCGCAGCGCATCGCTTACGCGTTTGCCTGCTACCCCTGCGAGCATCACGGGCGTGGCTTCCGTATGTCCGAACCAGGTGGGCGTGACCTTTACTACACCCGCTGTGACAGGAGTAACGCAGTTGTGGACAGTGCCCACAGGAGCTACCATTACTGCAGGACAGAGCACAACGAGCATGACCTGCACGTGGGGCACAGTAGCCGGCAGTGTAACGGTGAGGAGTGTGAATGCTTGCGGACAATCGTCGGCATTCAGCAAGTCGGTAACGTTGCTAGCGTGCATGGAAGAGGAAGGCTCGGCTGAAGAAGAGCGCACATCTGATTTGAATGTTTATCCTAATCCGAATACGGGTCAATTTACCATAAGCGCAAGCACCGCTGGCAATTATGAATTGCTCAACGGAATAGGACAACTGCTTGAATCGTTTACTCTCGGTGGCGAGCAGCCGATGAACAAAGATGTTCACGGGTTCAGCAATGGGGTCTACTTCATTCGCAATGCCGGAGATGGCTCTGTGCAAAGAGTAGTTGTTGCGAAATAGGAATTGGAGAATGGAGAATGGAGAGCTGTGACAGTAGTTCTCCATTCTCCATTCTCTTTTTTTCTTTTTGTTTCAGGATTTTGTTTCCGATATTTGAGGACCTGCAATTCAAACCAAACAAAATTCTTTGATGAAGTCAACTTTACTTCTCACTTGGACAGCCCTAGTTGCGCTTGTCCTCAACTCAACTGTTAGCTTTTCACAAGCGACACTTCCCAATCCAGGACAACGCACATGGCAAGACATGATGCTTGACCCTAACGCAAATTTCCGCGAGACACAGCAGAAATTTAAAGACTACTGGGAAGGTCGTGAAGTTACCCGAGGTTCCGGTTATAAGGCCTTCAAACGTTGGGAGTGGTTCATGGAATCGCGTGTTGATGCGCAAGGTAATCGCCCTGCTCCCGATGCTGTTTGGCGTGCCATGCAAGAGCAGCCCGATATGTTCAATAATGTTGCAGCAGCTGCTACTCCTCAAGATTGGTATTACATAGGTAACACTTCCGTACCTACAGGTGGCGGTGGCGCAGGTCGCATCAACGGCGTTCGTGAATTGCCGGGTAGCACAACAACTTTCTTTGCATGCGCACCCGGAGGCGGTCTCTGGAAAACTACTAACAGTGGTACGTCATGGTCGATGGTCGGTACTGACTTCCTGGCTTCTATCGGTTGCAGCGATGTTGCCATTGATCCTACCAATACGAATATCATGTACTTGGCTACAGGCGATGGTGACGCAGGTGATACGTACGCGTTAGGTGTTTTGAAAACAACCGATGGTGGTTTAACTTGGAACACTACCGGACTGAGTTGGGGTGTCACTTTGGTGCGCACTTCAAGCCGAATTCTGATTAATCCAAACAATACTCAAATAGTTATTTGTGCAACAAGCAATGGGATTTACCGCACAACCAATGGAGGAACCTCCTGGACACAGGTAGTAACCGGCAATTTTAAGGATCTTGTAATGAAGCCTGGCGACCCAACTACTTGGTATGCCTCGAGCAATCAGTTGTTTCGCTCTACTGATGGTGGTGTTACCTGGACTCAGCTAACGACCGGGCTGCCGACGTCTGCCAGCACACAGCGTATGTCTATCGCCACAACAGCGGCAGATGCAAATGTGGTTTACGTCCTTGCAAGTGGCAATGACTCCGGTTTGCTAGGAATATGGAAATCAATTGATGGTGGGGCTACGTTCACTCAAATGACAGGGACCAATCCAAACTATTTGAACTGGGATACTTCAGCAACGGCCGCTACCGGCGGTCAAGGCTGGTATGACTTGCGAATTGCTGCGGATCCAACGAACGCTAATACCATCGTGATTGGTGGTGTGAACGTTTGGAAATCTACCAATGGCGGAACCAATTTCTCGCTCATCGGTCACTGGTATGGTGGCGGCGGCGCACCTTATGTGCATGCCGATATTCACGCTATTCACTTTGTTCCGAATTCAACACGTTTACTGATTGGTAATGACGGTGGTGTATTCATGACTTCAAATGGTGGAACTTCTTTTAGCGATATTTCAAGTAACCTTCCGATTGCTCAAATCTACCGTTTGAGCGTTGCAGCTACCAACAACAACGTGGTTATCTCAGGTTGGCAAGACAACGGAACCAATTTGAAGAACGGTGCTACGCACACTCGCCCTATTGGTGGCGATGGCATGGATTGCCAAATCAATGCATCGAATGCAAGCATCATGTATGGTGAATTGTATTACGGTTCAATCTACAAGAGTACCAATGGTGGTGCTAGTTTTACCAACATTGTCGGAAGTGGCGGAGCCAATGAGGACGAGGACGGTGCTTGGGTAACTCCCTATGT
>JBKCGW010000521.1:0-3599 GCA_046303175.1 Flavobacteriales bacterium | reverse complement strand
CGTTCGTCAGTGGTTCGTTGTCGGTTCGTGCAGTGAGCAGCTGCGGACAAAGTGCAGCACGTACGCTAGCCTTGAGTAAGAACCCGGCTACGCCTTCTACCATGACAGGTCAATTGTCCAACCTGTGTGGTGGCGGACAGTTTACTTATTCGGTAGCTGCCGTGAGCGGCGCAACCAGTTATCAGTGGACGGTTCCAACAGGTTGCACGATTGTAACCAACAACGGCAACTCGATTGTGATGAGCGTACCAAGCACCTTCACCACAGGAACGTTGAGCGTTCGCGCTTACAATAGTTGCGGTGGTAGCTCGCTTCGCAGCGCATCGCTTACGCGTTTGCCTTCCACCCCTGCGAGCATCACGGGCCCTGCATCGGTATGTCCTAGCCAGGTGGGTGTGACCTTTACTACACCCGCTGTGACAGGAGTAACGCAGCTGTGGACAGTGCCCACAGGAGCTACCATTACTGCAGGACAGAGCACAACGAGCATGACCTGCACGTGGGGCACGGTAGCCGGCAGTGTAACGGTGAGGAGTGTGAATGCCTGCGGACAATCGTCGGCATTCAGCAAGTCGGTAACATTGCTAGCGTGCATGGAAGAGGAAGGCTCGGCTGAAGAAGAGCGCACATCTGATTTGAATGTTTATCCTAATCCGAATACGGGTCTGTTTACGATCCGCACTAGCACGGCAGGAGAGTACCAATTGCTCAACGGTGTTGGCCAAGTTGTAGAATCCTTCTCATTGGGCGGCACCCAGCCTCTGAGCAAGGATGTTCAGGGCTTGAGCGCCGGCATCTACTACATCCGCAGTGTGAAGGATGGAGTGATGGAGCGAGTGGTGGTGGTAGACTAATTGAGTGGCTAGTGGCGAATAATGAGGCCGGTCTTGAGATTTCAAGGCCGGCCTTTTTGTTGGAGCAAATTAGAGGGGCGATGGGCGAGGTAATGATGGACCGAAGAAGCTACAAATAGAACTTTTTCATTTTTCTGTTTCCTTATTCTATATCAATAAAAGGAGAATGAAGAATGGAGAACGTAACATTACAACGCTCATTTCTCCATTCTCCATTCGCCACTAGCCATTCGCCATTCGTCATTATTTTCGCGTTATGCAATTCCAACGCGGCGATCGGGTAAAATTTCTGAACGATTCTGGAGAAGGAATCGTCGTAGCCTTTCCATCTAAAGGTTGGATATTGGTTGAGGATAGAGAGGGATTTACCTATGAGCATCGCGAAGAGGAATTGGTGTTGGTAGGCAACCGACTGAAAGAAGAGGAGAAGTATGATACTACCCAACCTGATATTGTCGATGTAGTGGAACGCAACATCGACCGCAACTTTGCTCGCAAAGCAGCTGAGCAATTCAAAGTCTTGTATAAGAACAAGGATGCCACCAACCTTAAGCGTAAGGGCGAGGTCATGGAAATTGATTTACACATCCATGAATTGCTAGATAATCATGCTAGGATGTCGAATAGCGAAATTATTGCTGTTCAACTTGAGCATTTTGAACGAACCCTGCGCATCGCGGAGAATAAGAAGATTCAGCGGGTAGTCTATATTCACGGAATAGGGCAGGGAGTTCTTCGCGCCGAAATCCGAAAAATGCTTCATCAGTATTATCCGCACTGCGAGTTCATGGACGCTCCTTATGCACATTATGGTTATGGAGCCACGGAGGTGCGCATCAGGCCGAACTTAAGATAGGAGGTTAGTGGCGAGGGGCGAGGTAATGATAGTGAAGTAAATTAGATATAGAAAATAACACAAATTGAAGAGGCCTATGTTAGATTACAACATGGGCCTTTTCATTCTCCATTCTCCATCCTCCATCCTCCATCCTCCATCCTTAACTCGCCACTCGCCATTAACTCCTCGCCCCTCGCCCCTCGCCACTAAAAAAGGGCCACCTTTCGGCAGCCCTTTTTAAATATCGATTCGAAAACGATTACTCGATCACCACTTTGCGAGAAGCAACTTGATTGTCACGCACAACTTGCAATTGGTAAATACCGGCTGCAAGTTCAGCTACGTTCAACTGATGAACATTTGCACCGGTGCCACCAAAGAATGATTGGCTGAACACCACACGACCGGTTTGGTCGATGAGTTGAATATTCATACTAGAAGAGACGATGCTGCTGTATGAAATAGTAAGGTCGCTCGATGCTGGGTTAGGATACAACTCCATGTTGGTTACACCGGTCAATTCGTTGATTCCGGCAACAATAGCCTGTACCTCTACACGGTCGCTTGGACACGAGAAATCAGGTGCTTGTACGTTCCAGTCATAGAAGTAGTAGTAGTAATTGTCGGTATCCGCACCGCTTACGTTTGTATTGGTAATTGTTACCAATGAACCGATTTCATATGGGTAGTCAAACGGAGTAGCAAGATTCTTATCGCGCCATAAAAGGGGATTGTTGCCTACCAAACGAAGACCATATCCTGTTCCGGCAGGAACGAAGAATTCGAGGTTTACAATAGACTCTCCATCCGGAATATTGAAGGTTCCGGTGGCTACCGTTGCTCCGGCTGCATCAACAACAGAAATAGTACGGTTTGCAGCACCATCAGCAAAAACCTTTACTGAATTGATGATTACATCTTCATTTGCATCAAACAGCAAGAAGTAGGTTGAGTTGGTTTGGTATTGACCATCGTTGTTAAGAGTCTGTTCTGACTTACCACCTATTGCAACATCACCTGGAGTGAGGTTGATGTCTTCTACCCAATAAGACGTAGTGGTAGAAAGAGCCGGTGTAGTGAAGCTGTTACCTGTAGCGATTGCTGTGTTAGAGGTTGCAGAGTTGTACCATTGAACGTTGGTTCCACCTGTAACTGTGAAAGTAGCTGTTTCACCTGGCAGAATTGAAACGTTTGTAAGAGATGGTGCTGAAGGTGCCACTGAAACCTCAACGGTGATAGGTTCTGACGTACTTTCACCACACTGACCGATAACCTGAACGGTGTAAGAACCTGCTTCAGTAGCTTCAATAGACTGGCTGGTTAAGCCATTGCTCCACAAGTAAGAAACACCCTGGTTTGCCGTAAGCACAACAGAAGAATTATCGCAAATATGTGTATCGCCTTGTGGAAGAATTACAGCAGGTGAATTCGGCACAATAGTAACTGCAATTCCCTGAGTGATGGCAATGCATCCTTCAGCGCTGGAAGCTGTAGCAAAGTAGTTGCCGGCCTCTGATACGGTAATGGATTGACCAGTCTGTCCGTTGCTCCACTCGTATGTCAAACCTGAATTGGCAGCTTGAAGGGTAACGGATCCTCCTTCGCAGAACTGAGTGCTACCAATAGCTACTACAGCAGGCGCTTCAAGGAAGCAAGGACTTTCAACTACGTTATGGAAGGTATTAATAGCAGGATTGGTAATTACCGTTTCCAAACCTGATGGCCAGTAGATGGTTACTTGGCTTACAGAAGTAGCATTTCCAATACCGAAATGACACTTGAAAGTATTCGTAATGCCATAGCTTTCTCCAGCACGTACTTCGCGAATTTGAGTTCCGAATGGTCCGGTACTTTCTGCGATAGCGCCTACTGCATCCTTGTTGCTGATGGTTCCTTCGAGGTCGAAG
>JBKCGW010000520.1:0-3249 GCA_046303175.1 Flavobacteriales bacterium | reverse complement strand
GCTGAGAGGGTCTTGCACATCGCGCACTGATAGTCGCATCCATGGTGGACAATGGAAGATTCCTTCTCCGAGAGAATAGGCTTGCGAGAGGAGTTCGGTCATGCCGTACTCGCTGTGTATGTGTTCTGTATGGAAGGCGTCTTTCAGTATGCTGTGCACTTCTTCGCGTATCAATTCCTTGCGTCGGCCTTTCATGCCGCCCGTTTCCATGATGATGGTATTGGGCAGTGCAGTGGGCATGGCCTCTGCGAAGTCGAGCAGCGCGAAGGTGACACCGAGTAGAAGGTTTTTCTTTCCGGCTGCTTCGTTGACCATGAGAAGTGATTGCAGCTCTTCGTGATGTTTTAAAAAGAATCCGCTACCGGGTTGTGCTTGTGCAATGAGCTCTTCCGTCATCAAGATAAGCGACGAGCCTTCACGCTCGAGGTAGGAGGGAAGCAGCGCGCAAATCACGTAGTTGGATGGCGAGCCGTATTGCAATTCAAATGCGTGCTGAAAAGCCTTGCGGTAAGTGTCGATTTGTCGAACGTGATGTCGACTGGTATTGGTGCCGCTAGTGCCGCTGCTAGTAAAGGTTATTTCCGGAACGAAATCACCCGCAACCACCTCGTGCGTTTTGAAAAAGCCGATGGGCAGATAGGGGATGTGCGCCGGATGTTGTATGGAATGTGGAGCGACGTTTATCGCTTGCAAATAGCGGCGGTAGATGTGGCAGTGTTCTGCCTGGTAGTGAAAGATGGCCAATGCCGCTTCGTTGAAAGCAGCTTCGGAATCAATCGAAAAAGGATCAGGCAGATTTTTCATTCGGGAGCAAAGAAAATCGATAGTTTTGAGCATCATGAAACGCGCACTCATTTTATTCGGAATTTCTTTCTTGCTGGGCAGTTGTCTGGAGCGCGAGAATTTCCCGGATGAGCCGCGGTTGACCAGCGGCAGGCTCGATATAGCGGGAACAGGAGCCACCATGGTCCTCGGCTTTACGGATGGCGACGGCAACTTCGGATTGGAAGAGGGCGACACTACCGGTTTGTTCGACCCGTGTATACGACGCTGGAATCTGTATGCCGAATACTACGAGAAGCAGAACGGGCAATGGGTGTGGGTGCCAATTGATCCATGCGACGGGCCTTTCCCTGATTCAGATGTAGCCTTCTATTACGTGGTGCCTTGGGCCAAGCCAACAGGCCAAGATCAGACACAGGAAGGTGATATTCGTATCGATTTGCCTATCTGGAATTTACCTAGCGATAATGACACGGTGCTTTTCAAGGTCAAGATTGTAGATCGCGATATGAATGAGAGCAACGTGGTGGAGGTGGGGCCTTATGTCAAGTGAGTGGTTACTGGGTACTGAGTACTGGGGACTGGAGACTGGGGAGTGGGTACTGAGTGGACTGATGTATGTCATCATAATCAGGGTTTTTAGTTAGGCAACCTTTTGGTTTTCAGAGCGTCTTTTAGATAGGAGAGAAAAGTCTCTTCAATAACTAAATCTATTTTACAATGAATTCCTCAAGCATTTTTCAGTCGTTGGTGAATGAGTATGCGGGGTATACGTTCCTGGCGGGCTTTCTGCTCATCATTGGATCGTTGGGTGCGGCGCGTTTATTCGCCAAAGCAGATCAGCCATGGGTGGCTGCCTTTATTCCGGTTTGGAATGTTGCAATTGTGTTGAAGATGGTGGGAAGGCCTGTGAGCCATCTGGCATTCTTTCTTGTGCCGTTTTACAACGTGTACTTCTTCTTCCGTTTGTGTGTTGAGCTTGCGCAATCGTTTGGCAAGTATTCCATCATTGACTATGTACTGGTGTCCGTATTCAACGTGTTTTATGTGTTGAATTTGGCCTTGGCGTATAATGAAGAATACCAAGGTCCGGTATACGGCGTTGATCGCGCACATCACGGCGAGAGCAGTGTATTGGCAGCACATTAGAAGCTTTACCAATAGAACATATCTACAACGAAAAAGGCCGGAATTTCCGGCCTTTTCATTTCATAGTTCGTAGGGTTTAGGCAGTGGCTACTTCGCCCCTTGTCCTTCGCCCTTCGTCCCTCTTAGTATCTGTATGTGTCCGACTTGTATGGACCTTCCATCTTCACACCGATGTAGTCGGCCTGGCTTTGGGTCAACTCTTCCAATTCAACACCCACTTTAGCAAGGTGCAAGCGAGCAACCTTCTCGTCGAGTTTCTTAGGAAGAACGTACACTTTGTTCTCGTAGTTTTTGTGATTCGCCCACAGCTCAAGTTGAGCGATGGTTTGGTTGGTGAACGAAGCACTCATCACGAATGATGGGTGACCGGTAGCACAACCGAGGTTTACCAAGCGGCCTTCAGCCAACACGATGATGTCCTTCTCGCCGATTGAATACTTGTCAACCTGTGGCTTGATGGTGTCTTTGGTGTTGCCGTAGTTAGCGTTCAACCAAGCCATATCGATTTCGTTGTCGAAGTGACCGATGTTACAAACCACCGCGTTGTGCTTCATGTTTTTGAAGTGACGATCCACGATGATGTTGTGGTTACCGGTAGCAGTAACTACGATATCAGCTTCAGGAATGGCATTGTCCATTTTCTTTACCTCATATCCTTCCATTGCAGCTTGCAATGCGCAGATTGGATCGATTTCAGAAACGATTACACGCACACCTGCATGACGCAATGAATCGGCAGAACCTTTACCTACGTCACCGAAACCTGCTACAACAGCCACTTTACCGGCCATCATGAGGTCGGTAGCACGGCGGATAGCGTCAACAAGTGATTCGCGGCAGCCGTATTTGTTGTCGAACTTGCTCTTGGTAACTGAGTCGTTGATGTTGATAGCAGGAAGCAACAATGTGCCGTTCTTCTCACGCTCATACAAGCGAAGTACGCCTGTGGTAGTTTCTTCCGAGATACCGCGGATGCCTGCAACCAATTCAGGGTATTTGTCGAATACCATGTTGGTAAGGTCACCACCGTCATCGAGGATCATGTTGAGGGCTTGGCCACCGCTGAACGCGTGAAGCGTTTGCTCGATGCACCAATCGAATTCTTCGTTGTTCATGCCCTTCCAAGCATACACCGGAATACCTGCAGCAGCAATAGCAGCAGCAGCGTGGTCTTGTGTAGAGAAGATGTTGCAAGAGCTCCAGCTCACTTCAGCACCCAATTCAACGAGTGTTTCGATGAGTACAGCTGTTTGGATGGTCATGTGCAAACAACCTGCGATGCGGGCACCTGCAAGTGGCTTGGATGGACCGAATTCT
>JBKCGW010000519.1:0-2836 GCA_046303175.1 Flavobacteriales bacterium | reverse complement strand
AGACTGGGTATGCTCCTCATTCTGATTCTGATTCACATTGTCATTCTCATTGTGATTCTCATTGTGATTCTGTATCTCATGCCCATTCTGAATTTCAATCTCTTCTGCATCATGCACTACTTTTTTACGCTTCTCAATTTTCAATACCTGTCCTTTTCGAATCTTATCGTTGCGGAGTTTATTCCAATTCTTTAACTGAGAAATCGTCACATGATACTTACCTGCAATTCGTCCGAGGGTTTCGCCCTTCCCTACCCGATGCTGCAACCAATACGTTTCCCATTCTTCTTCGACCACGACCGGTTTAGGTGGTTGCCAACGGGCGATACTATCGGCATTCAATCGAAAGCGTCCAAGCAACGTATCTTCCATTACAAACGGAATACGGCGATAGCCGGGTACCAAATACGCACCTGTATAGACGGGGTTTGCAGCGCGTAGATTCTTTTCATCCACTGCAAGCACTTTAGCGATTGCTTCCATCTTCAGCGGTTTGTCGATGGTTATGGGTTGAAAATGCGCAAGTATATCGAAGCAATTGCTCATCTGATTTTCTGCATGTACCCTTCGTAACAGCGCCAACGTGTATGCATGAAAACGAAGGAAATCGGACTGTTCCTGTGACATCAATTCGAGCAAAGGCATGCCCGCAAGCAAGGTGTCGATTTGCGATACAACCGAAGGTCCATAGCAATAAGCCAATGAAGCGCGCCAATTGTCGGTGTGTTGTTTACTCAACAAGAACTCGTAGTGTTTGAGTGCCGCATCGGTTGTGAAATCACCTCCCAATCGCTCGTCGACGAGTGTATCAATTCGCAAGTGTTGTTTGCGAGCAGGTAGATAAGACATGGCCCACAAACCGGCTCTTTCACCTTGCACATATGATTGGTTGCAGCCCGACAATACAACCGGTAAAAAGGCTGCATCTGGATGAAGTTTTAGTTGCTCGGCCTTCCGTTTAAACAGCGGCATGTACAAATCGGCCATGGCCTTGATGGCAAGAAATCGTTTGCAATCTCCTGCCGGAAACCAGAGTGCCTCGAAACGCTTTATATGCGATTCATCGAGTTGAATACTATCTCCATACAATGGAAAATATCCAACAGTTGGTTTGCTAAAGGAATACTTCGCGCAATCAAAATAGCCCGGATTTACCGTCTTCAGTTCATTCACAAGCCACTGGTTTTCGGAAAGCGCAAATACATCCGACTGCTTGCCATCAAACGACGACTGCGCACAAACATGCGAAAAACACATGAAGCAGATCAACCAAGATGACACGTGACGGAGCATGCTGCAAAGGAACAAAGCGACGTTTGAAATCATCACAAACCTGAGATCGAATTATGAACCATTGGGAAGATGTCGATTATTTTCGCGGCAAACCATCACCATGAACAACCGCGCCCTATGGCCCACCGTGCTCGTTGCATCGCTTGGGTATTTTGTCGACATCTTCGATTTGCAATTGTTCAATTTAGTGAGCAGGGAAAGCCTTACTTCAATTGGTATAACCGATCCAAAACTGATTGCTGAATATGACTACACGCTGTTCTTATGGCAAATGACAGGGATGATTATCGGTGGATTACTGTGGGGAATCTTAGGTGACAAACGTGGACGTAAAAAAATACTACTAGGTTCAATTCTGCTATATTCATTGGCCAACATAGCAAATGCATTCGTGACGACTATTGGGCAATATGAGATTGTTAGACTTTTAGCCGGTATTGGTTTGGCTGGAGAACTAGGCGCAGCCATTACGCTAATTAATGAGATTATCAAAAAGGAGAAACGCGGCTATGGAACCATGGTTATTGTCACCATGGGGGCACTTGGCGCAGTAGCTGCTGCTTACCTGAACAAACTGAATCTTCATTTTGGAGGACTCGAACATTGGCAAGTTATGTACCTGATAGGGGGTGCATTGGGGCTGACATTGTTGACGTTGCGCACAGGAACAAGCGAAAGCCAAATGTTTGATGAACTGCAAAAATCAGATGTATCGAAGGGCAATTTTATGTTGATCTTTAAAAACAGAAAACGCACAATCCAATATCTATCGTGCATAGCTTTGGGACTACCTGTTTGGTTTGCTGTAGGTGTACTGATAAAGTTCTCTGCCACATTTGCCCAGCTAAAACATATTCATGGGGACCCCTTCGAGATTGGACATGCCATCGTTTACACATATTTGGGACTCTCATTTGGAGACTTGATGAGTAGCTACCTCAGTCAGATATTCCAAAATAGAAAAAAGGTAGTAATTGGTTACCTTATATTCAGCACAGCTGTGATTTATTACTTCCTATTATTCAGCGACTTTTCCGTCGAAACATTTTATTTCCTCTGTTTCTTGATTGGCACTGCCACCGGGTATTGGGCGTTGTTTGTGACAATCGCCTCCGAGACATTTGGCACCAACATACGCGCAACGGTTACCACAACTGTTCCCAACTTCGTTCGAGGTGCTACCGTGCCGATTGTGCTCTCGTTTAAGGCGCTAGCATCGTCTATTGGGGATGTAAATGCAGCTATGATTATTGGCGGGATTTGCCTTGCACTTTCCTTCCTGTCCTTGTTGGCACTTCCGGAAACGTTTGGAAAAGACCTCCAATTTTTAGAAGAGTGAGCGGGTGTATGACAAATAGTTGTTTTTGAAAGCCACGAATGCACGAATGATTTTGAATGAATTTCTGCAGTGAATTTGCAGGCCTTATTGAGACATAAAATTCAAACAGGGTAAACAATGAATTCAAAACAATCATACCTTCGTCAGTCACTCTTCCGTAATCCGTAATCCGTAATCCGTAATCCGTAATCCGTAATCCGTAAT
>JBKCGW010000518.1:0-7663 GCA_046303175.1 Flavobacteriales bacterium | reverse complement strand
GTATGTGCATTCATAGCGCGATTCGTGGTTAAGTCCAGCTTATCCATGCGTTGGCCATACACCTGCAGGCCGTCTACATAGAACTCAATCCGGTATATTCCACATCGATTGCTGTTACCATCGAGCATGTCGACAGTTGTTATGGCAAATCCAACATCGCCATACACCTTCGGAAGATTCGCCGATTTGAGTCCGGCTCCTTTTGTTTCAAGCGCTACCGGCAATCGATTGCCATTGACCCAGGTACTATCGCTCATGGGAACAATCCATACGGCGCTAATGGTAGGCGGAATTTTATCCTTTACTTCCAGACCGAACAACAGAGGGTTCAACAATTTTTCGGTGGCCGTTTCGCGAATTTCGAAATGAAGGTGTGGCCCGCCGCTACCACCCGAATTGCCCGATAATCCAACCAACTCTCCTTTACTTACGGGCAACAAGCCCTTCTCCGGATATAAATCCACACTGAACGACTCCAACTCATATTGCTGCGCCTTTACATAGTCATCGATTTTGGGTGCGTATTTCTGCAAGTGACCATAGACGGTGGTGTATCCGTTTGGGTGATCGATATAAAGTGCATAACCATAACCTACAGGCGATACCTTGATGCGACTTACGTACCCCTCACCTGCAGATACCACGTTGAGACCTTCGCGCTGCTCGGTTTTGATATCGATGCCTGCATGAAAATGATTCGTGCGCAATTCCCCGAAATTCCCCGAGAGGTTCAGCGGAATTTCAAGCGGAGAGCGAAAGAAATCGCGCGGATACTCCTTCACCTGGCCCATTAGATTCGAGGTAAACAAACAAGCAACAGCGAAAAAAACGCACACTAATTTCTGACGACACATAGAAACCAAATTTCAACGATGCGCGCACCTTTGAATATTTAGCATTCCGGAAATATCAACATCCCAAAAAGGAAAAAACAGACTTGCCGCAACCCAAACTTCCCTTAAATTTGACGCACAATCATTATTGACTCTACACGACTCAAAACCAATGAATGAACTTTTGATAGAACGCATACAGGCCAAGATAACCCAACTGGGCGAGGCAAAATTGAACCTCCAGCAGCAGGTTACTCGTCTTCGTGAAGAAAACGAATCGATGCATCGTATCAACAAGGAACTTCAACAGCAGGTAGACGAGTTAACGAATAGAGTTAGCAATACTGTGAACATCAGTTCAATGCCAACACCGCAAGATGAGAATTTTCGCAGTGTTACCCGACACAGGATCAATGAGCTGGTGAAAGAAATCGATGAGTGTATAACGCTTCTCAACAAATAAGCAATAGTCATGAGTGAAATATCCATCAAAGTGAACATTGCAGGCCGTACTTACCCGCTTACCTTGGGAAGTGCCGAAGAATCGAACATCCGCAAAGCCGAGACGGTTATTGAAGAGAGCATTCAATCATTCCAGAAGAATTACGCCGTAAAAGATAAGCAAGACCTTTTGGCCATGGCATCGCTTCAGATGGCTACTACAGCCATCAAGAATAGTGAGCCACGCATAGAAAAAGTGGTAGAAAAGGTTGTTGAGCGAGTAGAAGTGCCCGTTGACTTATCGCCTGCGTTGCTGGCTCTGGAAGGACAGCTTGACCATTATCTGGCCTAAAGCACACCATCATTTCCTTTTTTTCCTGTGTCAACCCGCGGAGCAAAGTGCCCGAGGGAAAACCATTTTATAATAACAAAGCTATGAGTGAGACTATGTATGTACTCGTTGCTGCGTTGGCCGGTGTCGCCGTGGGTGGCGGATTTACCTGGGTGGTCTTCAACAACATGTTGAAGAACAAAAAGGAAGGAATCCTGGCTGAAGCAACGAAAGAAGGAGAGACGATTAAGGAAAAGAAAATTCTTCAGGCCAAAGAGAAGTTTTTGGAAATGAAGAACCAGCATGAAAACGAAGTTCGCGAGCGCAATAAAAAATTGCAGCAGGGAGAAGACAAGATTAAGAGCCGCGAGCGTGAACTTTCGCAGCAAGTTGAGCAATACAAGCGCAAGGAAAAGGATATTGAAGTACAGCGCGAAAATCTGAACAAACAGCTCGAGACAACGCAGCGCAAGCAAGCGGATCTTGACAAGAACAACCAAAAGGCGGTTTCTCTTTTGCAGGAAACGGCGAAAATGACTGCAGAAGACGCGAAAGCGAAACTGATGGAGCAGTTGAAAGAAGATGCGCGCAATGCCGCGGCCTCTCAAATCCAGAGCATTGTTGACGAAGCGAAACTCAAAGCCAATCAAGAAGCTAAGAAGATTGTCATCCAGTCTATTCAGCGCACTGCGGTGGAACATGCCGTTGAAAACAGCGTTTCGGTATTCAATATCGAGAACGATGAAATCAAAGGTCGCATCATTGGCCGTGAAGGTCGTAACATTCGCGCACTAGAGGCTGCAACCGGAGTAGAGATTATCGTTGATGACACTCCTGAAGCCATCGTATTGAGTTGCTTCGACCCGGTGCGTCGCGAAATTGCTCGTTTGTCGCTTCACCAGCTTGTTACAGATGGTCGTATCCACCCTGCGCGTATCGAAGAGGTGGTAGCTAAAGTGACGAAAAACATCAACGACGAAATCGTCGAAATTGGTAAGCGTACTACAATAGAACTCGGTATTCACGGCCTGCACAGCGAACTCATTCGCATGGTAGGACGCATGAAATATCGTTCCTCTTATGGACAGAACTTGCTGCAGCACTCGCGTGAAGTAGCGAACCTCTGCGCCACCATGGCCAGTGAATTGGGATTGAATCCGAAAGCAGCAAAACGCGCAGGGCTTCTGCACGACATTGGTAAAGTGCCGGATGATGAAAGCGAATTGCCACACGCAATTCTGGGTATGAAACTCGCTGAGAAATACGGCGAGAAACCGGATGTATGCAATGCAATTGGAGCTCACCACGATGAAATCGAAATGACCACCTTGTTGTCGCCGATTATTCAGGTATGCGATGCCATCAGCGGCGCGCGTCCGGGCGCTCGTAGAGAAGTGGTGGAGGCCTATATCCAACGTCTTCGCGATCTGGAAAATCTTGCATTGGAAAACAACGGCGTTTCTAAAGCGTTCGCCATTCAAGCAGGCCGTGAGCTTCGCGTAATGGTAGAGGCCGAGAAAGTTTCTGACGAACAGGCCGATGCACTTGCCATCAGCCTTGCCAGTAAGATAGAAACCGAGATGACTTATCCCGGCCAAGTGCGCGTAACCGTGATTCGGGAGAAGCGAGCAGTTGGTATTGCGCGATAAACCATCGAAGGTTGAAGGTTGAAAGTTGAAGGTTGAAAGTTTTGAAAGGCAACCTTCAACCTACAACTTTCAACCTTCAACTTACAACCTTGACTCATCACCCGTGAGCACCAAAGAACAAATGGCCACAAGCTTCAGCTGGAACACGCTGACCGTGGTGCTGCAGGTTGTTATCCAGTTAGCCTACACCGGTCTGCTTGCTCGCCTGGTCAGCAAAGACTCCTTCATGCTTATGGGCATCGTGCTGGGCATAATGGGTTTCGCTGAAATTTTTTCGCAAGTGGGCGTTGGTCCTGCATTGGTTCAACGTAAAGAAGTACACCAGCAACACATCAATGGGGCATTTTATACGGCCGTTCTTTTGGGACTGTCATTCACACTTCTTTTCATCGTACTTGCTCCGGCCATAGCCTCTTTTTACCAATTACCCGAATTGCGCAACATCGTAATGGTCGTATGCAGCAGCTTTACCATTTCGGCGATCGCCGTTGTGCCCCGCAGCATGATGATGAAGCACATGCGCTTCAAAACCATGTTCAAGGCCAGCATGGTATCCATCGTGGGTGGCAACCTCGTAGTTGGCTTGCTGCTAGCCTACCTCCAATGGGACGTGTGGGCCTATGTGTGGGCATTGTTTGCACAAAACGCACTTATGACGCTTGCACTCTGGTACTTCGAACCGGTTCGCATAGGATGGAAGTGGGAATGGAAGTACACCCGCGAGCTCATACGCTACGGCGCAGGTAGCACACTATTCAATGCCCTGAATTACCTGGCTACAAAGCTCGATGTGTTGCTTGTGCCTCGTTTTCTGCGAGCAGGTGCTCCAGAGCTTACAGCCGTTCAGCGCAATATGGCGTCGTACTTTGAACGCGCCAGCTATGCCATGACCCAACCGATTACCGTCATGGGAAAACTGAGCGACAGCGTGTTGTTCAGCGGCATGTCGCGCATGCAGGACGACAATGTGAGGTTGCAGAAAACGCTGTGCATTGCAACGAATTTGCTATCGTGTGTTCTGCTTCCTGCAACCGTGTTCATGGCCTTCTTTTCCGACGAACTCATCACGCTATGGCTAGGTGCCGACTATCTCGAAACGGCCATTATTCTGAAAGTACTTTTCGTGGGGGTTGTTTTCCGCTCATTGAGTAAACTAGGAGACTCCTTGCTGCGAGCGAAAGACGCCGTTTACCAAGGTTCGCTCTTCAAGGCGATTTACGTGGTGCTCATTGCTATTGGAATTTACCTGGGAGTTCAGCACGGCATGACCGGAGTAGCTCTTGGATTGGTCGTAGCAACCATCATTCACTACTTCATGAATATGCACATGAGCACGCGACTCATCAGCCTATCGTGGAGTCAATTGATTCGTGCTCTTTTGCCGGGAATTGCACTGGCATTGATTACGCTGGTAGCGGCATGGTTTGTTCACGTAACGTGTAGCTTCGCTTTCGTTCCAAGCTGGCTAACCTTGCTCTCGGCCATCGTTGCAGTGCCGGCCCTGCTTGCATTCGCTATCTATCTCTTTCCAAGAATACTGGGTGGCTCAACCATCAACCCGATTCATTATCTGCCTGACCAAATAAAACAAAAGGGCATACTTCGTAACCTTGTAGCTCGTTTGCAGTAAAAAGAGCGCAATGAAATTAATCCGTGCATTTGCTTTCGTTTGTATCTCGCTGATTGCAGCGGGCATCCATGCTCAGGCACGAATACGTGTTGAGGCGCCCGATACGTTGGCCTTCATTCTTTCACTCAACAATGAATTAATCAATCAGCACCCAATTACGGCTGTTACGTTTATAAAAGGTGTTTCCGGTAAAGCAACTCTTAAAGCAGAGTTCCCTTTTCGTCCGGCGCTCAATTTCTCGCAGGTAATTACAATTAAAAAGAATACAGAAGTTGACATACGCGTCGAACGTGTCAAAGGAGCAATCAAATTCGTGATATCAGGAGAAACGGAGCTCACCGAACCGCTATTTGGCATTTTGGAAGGGTCACAATCCGATACACTTCTCGTAAAAAAACACACCGATGGTTGTTTTCCGGTGGTTGATGACCAGTTGTATCAGGAAATGCTCACCACTTGCAACAGCATTCATTTCGAGGCAAAAAAGTTAGAATGCATGACGGCATTTGTAACCGCTCACTGCTTGCGCGTGGAACAATTGAGGTTTATGCTCAGTCAACTTAGTCAAGAAGATAATAAACTCCAACTCCTGCAGGCCGCGCAGAACATCCACGATCGCTCCGCACTGGGTGCTGTCGAAGAAGATTTTTTCCTAGCCAGAAACAAGGAAAAAGTGCGGGAAATCATCCGCTGATTTTTCATCGCTCCCGCTAGTAAATTCATGCGAAAAGTTATTGTTCACGGTCCACGAATACTTCCGTGTTGACCTAAATTTGACGGCAATAAATGCCATAATTCATTTGCATGAGTACCATCCATAATTTTAGCGCCGGTCCTTGTATTCTTCCACAAGAGGTAATCGAACAAAGTGCAGCAGCCATCCGTGAATTTGACGGAATGGGGCTTTCTCTCATTGAAATTTCTCATCGCTCGAAAAACTTCGAAGCCGTAATGGAAGAAGCACGACAACTCGTAAAAGAAATTCTCGGACTTCAATCGAAGTACGAAGTGCTCTTTTTACAGGGTGGAGCTACGCTGGGCTTCTATACTGCCGCTCTCAACTTCATGAAGGAAGGCGGAAAAGCGGCTTACGCCAAAACAGGCGTGTGGGCTGCCGGAGCTATCAAGGAAGCGCAGCTGGTAGGTCATGTGGATGTAATTGCTGACTCTTCCGACAAGAACCACAGCTACATTCCGGAATTCAACGTGAAAGGTGATTGGGATTATTTCCACTTCACCTCGAATAACACCATTTACGGCACCCAATTCCAGCGTTATCCTGAATGCAATGTGCCCATGGTATGCGACATGAGTTCAGATATTTTCTCCAAGCGCTTCGATGCAAATCAATTTGCAATGATCTACGCCGGTGCACAAAAGAATATGGGTCCGGCAGGAACTGTACTTTATGTGGTGGATACAGAGCTGTTAGGTAAGACCGGCCGCAAACTTCCCACCTACATGGACTTGCAGGCTCACATCGATAAGGACTCCATGTACAATACACCACCTGTATTTGCTGTCTATGCAAGCATGTTAACTCTGCGCTGGATAAAAAACAACGGCGGTTTGCAAGGAATGGAAGACCGCAACCGAGCGAAGAAAGACTTGTTCTACAATGAACTTGACCGCAACGGATTGTTCCATGGACACAGCGAACCCGGTTCGCGCTCATGGATGAACCCCACTTTCCGTCTCAACGACGAAAGCATGGCAGCCGAGTTTGATAAGCTCTGGAAAGCAGCCGGCATCAGCGGCATTGCCGGTCACCGCTCTGTTGGCGGCTACCGCGCAAGCATGTACAACGCACTTCCTATTGAAAGTGTTCAAGTACTGGTCGACGTCATGAAAGAGTTTGAAAGAACAAAGGGGTAGATATTGGGGACTGGGGACTGATTACGATTCACTAGTTCACCCTTCTATCCCAACTACAATCCTATAATCCTGCAATCCTATAATCCTTCACACATGAAAATCCTCGCCAACGACGGCATCGACGCCACCGGTAAAAAAGCCTTAGAAGCCATGGGCTGCGTGGTGGTAACCGACAAAGTAGCACAAGAAAACTTAGCCGATGCAATCAATGCAGAAGGATATGCGGGCTTGCTAGTGCGCAGCGCTACGACAGCGCGCAAAGACTTGATTGATGCATGCCCCGGCCTCAAGTTCATTGGTCGTGGTGGCGTGGGTATCGACAACATCGATGCAGAGTATGCGCGCAGCAAGGGCGTTGATGTGTTCAACACTCCTGCTTCGAGCTCGCAAGCCGTGGCTGAGTTGGTAATGTCGGTGCTCTTTGCGGCAGCTCGCGGAGTTTACGACAGCGGACGTCACATGCACGCTGCCGATGGCAAAGCCTTCGAAACCCTGAAGAAGAAATACAGCAAAGGATTTGAGTTGCGCGGAAAAACAATCGGCATTGTAGGCTTCGGTCGCATTGGTCAAAGCCTAGCGTCTTATGCGTTGGGTTGCGGTATGCGTGTGATTGCCTGCGACCGCACCACCGATGAATACAAGACACTGACTATCGACCTTGGCGGACAAAGTGTACAAGTGAATGTGCCCTATATGCCCTTTCATGCGTTGCTTCGCGAAGCGGATATCGTTTCCCTGCACGTTCCAAAACAACCTGATGGATCAGCAGTAATTGGCGCAGAAGAGTTTCAATACGTGCGCGAAGGTTCGATTCTCATCAACACTTCACGCGGCGGTGTTATCGATGAAGCCGCGCTCATCGAAAACCTAAACAGCGGTAAAGTTCGCGCAGCCTGTCTCGATG
>JBKCGW010000517.1:0-3112 GCA_046303175.1 Flavobacteriales bacterium | reverse complement strand
GTGTATTATAGCAAACCTGCCCAGGTACTTGTTGATTTGAGTTAAATGGTGAACCGCCATTGAATAACCATGAGTAATCCGGACCAGTGGTTCCACCACAGTTCTGCACAGTAGCAGTCGGAGAAATGCAGGATTGACCGGCGCAAACTGAAGGAAAGGTAGGTAAGGTTACTATAGGTCTTGTCTTAACCGTAATGGGTTGACTAGTTTGGCTGAAGGCCCCACAACTGTTTGTCATCGTGAGGGTAATTGTGTAAACACCCGCTTCTTCAAAAACTACGGTAGGATCCAGTAAAGTTGGGCTCGTAATCGTTGGTGCGCCTGGTTGAGGATTACATCCTGTCGCAGTCTGAGTCGAGGTCCATAACCGTGTGACTGCGCAACTATTTGCAAGGCTATTGTTGGTCACGTCAACATTGAGCGGAGCGCATCCCTCCAGCGGTGTTGCTGAAATTACCACGCTGGGAGGAGATTCGACACAGATGCAATGAGTGACTGAGTCAACTCCGCAGAGCGTATTTCCAGTGTACAGAGTAACACAATATGTCCCTGCTGTATTGAAAGTAAAAACCGGATTCTGGGAAGCATTATTAGGCCAAGTAGATGTTGAGTTAAAATTGTTATTGGTGTTTCCCAGATTACTAGAAGAAGACCAACCTGTACTTGGAGTCACCCTCCAAGCAAGTTTTGGTGTCGAACACGCTGGTGCTTGACTCGCGGTGCTAGTGTTTGACAGCGTAACTGCCGTTCCAGCGCAAATCGTATCTTGAGGAGAAATCGTGTAACTAGCAATTGGATTTGTACTAACAATAAAAGGTCCTGCACTCCCCTCGCTTGGAAAAAAAACACCTGATGCAGCATTGTACGGTGAGCAGGCATTCAAAGCCTCGATTTGAACTAAATAACTTGGTGGATTTGTGCAATTATCAACTAAAAATTGATGACATATTTGTGATGGAGTTGGATGCAAATAAGTTGTATCCGTTCCATCACCAAAATCAATATAATAGCTTGTACCAGGAGGATTTGATGCGGCTACAGCACTATCAATTGGAATACATACTAAATCTCCAGTACATAAACTCACTGTATTACCAGGGTTACTCATTCCAATTGCAGGATTACTACCGATATACACTCCAAAAATTTCCGAAGAAGAACAACCACTCTGATTGGTAATAGTATAATTTATCTGTGTCGCACCTAGATTAAAAACCTCATTGTCCGTCCAACCACTCGAACTATAAGTTTGAGTGCCGGTAGCATTCCCCCATGCTACTGAGTAATTCGCTCCAGGCTGAGCTGTGCTTGCGTCGATAAAAGGAAATGCATACGAATTGGTGCCTTCACAATAGGCGAATGTGGTTACACCATTAAGTATCACGACGATCGCAGTTGGTTCATTCGGGTCCAAATTAAGTTGTGGGTCAGGTACCGAGTTAATAGTAACTTGAATATCATCAGAAACTTGGCAGCCATCTATTGACGCTGTCATTGTATAAGTGTAAGTACCAGAAACATTATTTGGAAGCGCAAAAACCCCTGGATCAGAAGTTGCATTTACAAAGCTGTTGACACCTCCACTCCATTGATAGACTACGTTGCCCGCCTGACCATTGGGAATTCCAGAGACCTGAGACCCGAGGTTTAAGTTACTTCCAGCACAAATGGTTATTGGATTAACATTGTTGTTGGCTGTAACATTCACAGCAAAACCAGGATAATTCTCACATTGTCCAAAAAGCCACTGATTATTAACCGCAAAAAACAATGCTAGCAAGGTCAACCTTTGCAAAACCATACGGATTATCCCGACAAAGCGCAGTGATTTCTTCCTATGAACCAATAGTGTCCAGATTTTCGGCTTCAAAAATATAAGTTTTGACGCAAATTCCCTGAAAATCAAAGAAAATGGCATTGGCTATTACGAAACAATATAACAATGGTTACAGGCATATACCACAACACACTGCAAGAGAGGGAGCTCGTCCGGGATCGTGCATGGCCACAGTTACCTGGATTATTCATCTAATGTGGTCAAAAACACTACAAGTCGTTCGACTTGCAGGCCACAAACGCATTTTCAAGTGAAGCTCCCGCCTAAATTTCACGGACTCTTAATTAACTCAACCTTATAACTTGCCTTGCCATTTTCCCGACTCGCCACTCGCCACTCGCCACTCGCCACTAGTCCCTCGCTACAAACTCCCCCACCACCCTCACATACTCCTCATACCCCATCACCGCCGGAACATTGTTGTGCACTGCTTCGGGCACTCGGTGTGCTTCCTGGTATTGGCCGTGGTAATGGTTGTACACCTCTTCTCCGTGGGTCTCGATGTTGAGGAAATCGTCGTCGATGCCGTGTATCCAACAAAATGGCTGATCAACCGATTGAATCCATTGCACGTTGTCGACACGCACATCCGTGAAATAGGAAACAGGCAGCGATAACAGAGCTGCATCCTGCACCATCACTTCGGCCGATGCAAAGGGGGCTTCGAGCAAGAGCTTTGCAGGAGTCAACGCTCGTGGCTCGGCCGACAACCGACTGGCGGGTGCGCTTCCTAAGCTATAGCCATAGAGAATTGTGCGATCGCTTGTGAGTCCATGGTCTTTCAGCCACTGCATGCACGTATTTACATCGGCGCTCAAGCCGCTTTCGGTGGTGGTTCCGGTCGACATCCCATAGCCGCGATAGTCCATCATCAGCACACCATAACGATGCTTGCCACCCACGTGAGCAAGCAACTTCGCACGATTCCAGTATAGATCCATGTGATGCTTATTGCCATGACAATAAACGATCACCGTGTCTTGTGCGATGCGCGCCGTGTCGCCCACATAGACAGCATAGATAGTTTGCACGTCTCCGTCGTCATCGCTCTGCAGATTGAACAGATGAATCTTATCCGCATCGACATCATACGTATCGGGTAACTCTGGCAATTCACGCTCGCCTTCGTAGGCATCGAGTTTATACGATTCGAGGGTTTGTGTATTGAAGAATTGGTCGTCCAATCGAAGGCACGAAGTCAACGAAAGAATGGCCAGTAATATAATAGTGTAATGTGTTTTCATTTGTTTCCGAATGTTCTGATGATTCCTACAT
>JBKCGW010000516.1:0-3953 GCA_046303175.1 Flavobacteriales bacterium | reverse complement strand
CTTCACCCGGACCACGGAATTTAATGGTTCGCTTTTGCGCTTCTGTGGGTGTTGCATTTGTTCGGGCTGACCAATATAGACCGGCATACAGGATTTCGCTGCAGTCCGGATTAGCACCATTCTCATTGGAAAGCACTAGGTTGGCCGACGAGGAGTTGTTGGTACTTCCTAAGCCGTCGGTATCCACTTTAACCATGTTCTGGTTACTGTTTAGACCAGTGGCAGAATAGCTCTGCAGCGTCATATTGGTATTACCAATCATGGTAAAGTCACCATGGATGCTATAAATCGTTTGGGTTGGCGTGAAAGCCGATGTGCGCTGCGTAAACGGCACGCGAACCTGAGCCTGCGTAAACAAAGCAGCAAGCAACAGCAAGCTGAACGTCAGAAGGCGTTGTGTGAAGTGTAAGGTCTGTTTCATTGGATGAATGAAGAAAGGTTAAGAGTGTAGTGGCTATTATTCTGGAATGGAGATAGCGTAATACGATGTTACTCCTGCGGGTAGACTGCCAATCGCGATTGAGGCGGCATCAGTTGCAGTGATGTCATAAGTAAAGAGCAGAACTATGTTTGTCAGGCTCTCCAGTTCGTTCAATCCGCTTGCGTTTATTCCTGAAGCTGCTTGCGCTGCATTCTCGAAGCGAACCACAACCGTATGAACACCATTCAATGAAGCGTCAGAAAAATTGACACCTGCAAAGTTTGCGGCGCTTACATCGAGCTTCACAGCCGAACCCTCTCCGGCAATTTGCATATTGCCTTCATTTCCATATGCAGTCGTTTGAAGACTGTAAACAGATTCCGACAACGCAACATTCCCGCCTGCGATAACCGCCGCGAGGTCTTGATGGCCCTGTGCCATGGCTGCATGTGTAAATAGTAACAGAATAGCAGCGGCTATCCAATGTACCTGAAATGCGCTCAATGTAGTGTTGCGCATAAGAGAAGAGATGAATCTGCTCATGGGTGTTTTTTGTTTTGGTAGGTTATAAACGTTATTTAGTCAGCCTTTTAGAAAGGGTCGGCGAAAATAAGAGCAAAAAATGCTTTGTTCAATACAAAATGGTTCTTTTTTATTCACCGGTCGTCAAAAATGAGTACTCGGGAGGTGTTTTTTGTTGTTGCATCTCACTGAAGGATGTGCTTGACGCCTGATTCTGTTGAGATTTATGTCACTGAGTGCGATGAAGGCGGTGGAATCGCCTATGATTACAATTAACATAATATTAACGGTAGAAAAGTCCAAAAAAAATCCCCCTGAGCCGAAAAGCGGCACAGAGGGATTGAGTAAATTCAAAGTAGCTTTGGTTACTTCATCTGCGCATCCACTACTGCAATTCGAATCATGTTCAGAATTTCACGCACGCTGCATCCCATCTGCAGGATGTGGTAACTCTTACGCATTCCGAGCAACACAGGGCCTGTTACTTCCAGTTCTGCCACTTCCTGAAGCAATTTATAGGAAATATTACCGGCAGAGAGGTTAGGGAATATGAGTGTATTCACCTTTTGGTCTTTCAGACGGCTGAACGGGAAGTTTTCCTGCAACATTTGTCTATTCAAGGCGAAGTTGGCTTGCACATCTCCGTCGACAATCAAGTTGGGGTGGTCACGGTGCAATATCGAAACCGCTTTCGCAACTTTCTCTGCGTCCTCGCCTTCAGCTGAACCAAAGTTGGAGTAACTGAGCAATGCAATGCGCGGCACAATTTTCATCTTGGAAATCGATTCGGAAACACGAAGCGTAATCTCCACCAAATCTTCGGCGGTCGGATTGACATTCACTGTCGTGTCTGCAAAAAAGAGAGGTCCTTGCTTCGTTTCAACGATATACATACCGCAAACTTTTTTCACACCCACTGCTGGTCCAATGGTATGCAGTCCGGGGCGAATAACACGGCTGTAGTTGCGTGTCATGCCACTGATGAGCGCATCGGCCATACCCATCTCTACCATCATGGCTCCGAAGTAGTTGCGGTCACGCATGGTTCTCACCGCTTCCGACTCGGTAAATCCTTTGCGCATGCGCTTGCTGAACAAACGGGCACCAAATTCTTCGCGGGTCTTCAGCCATTGGTCTGAGCGTGGATCTATAATCTGCGCGCTTTGCAAATCGAGCTCGTGCTCATCGAGCATGCGACGAATTTTCTGTTCATCGCCCAACAAGATAGGGTAGGCTACACCTTCGTCGTAAGCTTGCTGAGCGGCTTTTAGAATTTTGTAGTTGTCGCCTTCGGCGAAAACAACACGCTTGGGGTCTTTGCGCGCACGCTCGGCAATACCGCGTGTGAGTACATTGTCGCGCCCCATTCTTTTTTGCAGTTCTGCTCTATAGGCATCCCAATCTTCGATGGTAATGCGAGCTACGCCGCTTTCAATAGCGGCTTTGGCTACTGCAGAAGACACGACCGCAATCAATCGTGGGTCGAGTGGTTTTGGTATGATGTAGTCCTTGCCGAAATTCAAGGTTTTCAGGTTGTAGGCTTCTATTACTTCCTCGGGCACCGGGTAGCGCGCAAGTTCAGCCAGCGCATGCACTGCGGCCAGCTTCATCTCATTATTGATGCAGCGTGCACGCACATCGAGGGCACCGCGGAAAATGAAAGGGAATCCCAACACGTTGTTCACCTGGTTAGGATGATCGCTGCGGCCGGTAGCCATAATGATGTCCTCGCGCGATGCAATGGCAATGTCGTAGGCAATTTCCGGATCCGGATTGGCCATGGCAAAGACAATCGGGTTGTTGGCCATAGTGCGAAGTGTATCCGGAGTAATCAAGTTCGGTTGTGAAAGACCGAGAAATACATCAGCACCATTCAGCGCATCAGCCAGCGATGTGTATTTGTTTTCAGACGCGAAACGCATCTTACGACTATCGATATCGGTGCGCTCCTTGTGCACGAGTCCTTTGGAGTCGAACATAAACACGTTCTCCTTCTTTACTCCTAGTATCTGCATCAGATCCACGCACGAAAGGGCTGCAGCACCGGCGCCGCTCACAACAACACGAACGTCCTCGATTTTTTTGCCGGCGATTTCCAACGCATTGATCAATGCGGCACTCGAAATAATCGCAGTGCCGTGCTGGTCATCGTGCATAATTGGAATATCGAGCGCTTCCTTCAGCTTCTCTTCAATTTCGAAAGCTTCCGGTGCTTTGATGTCTTCTAAGTTAATTCCGCCAAAAGTGGGGGAGATGTTCTTTACCGTGTTCACGAACTCATCTACATCGGTAGCTTTCACCTCGATATCCATTCCATCGATGTCGGCAAAGATTTTAAAGAGCATGCCTTTACCTTCCATTACCGGCTTGCTGGCTTCCGGACCCAAGTTGCCTAGTCCGAGAATGGCGGTTCCATTCGAAATGATAGCCACCAAATTTCCCTTGGCAGTGTACTTATATACATCCTCCGGATTTTCAGCAATGGCCAAAACGGGCTCTGCTACACCGGGTGAATAGGCTAATGCTAAATCGCGCTGCGAGCTGTGTGGCTTTGTTGGGATAATCTCCAGTTTCCCCTTACGGCCTGAAGAGTGATAATCCAGCGCTTCTTTCTTACGAATCTGACTCATACCAAAAAAATAGGGGACGAAGATAGTCGTCCCCTAGCTATACATATTGAATCAATACTCGGTTACTTACTCACCACCAAACGTTGAATGCCCACAGTGCGACCATTCTCGTTGAGCTTGCAAGTGTAGATGCCATTGGCCATCTGCTCGGCATCAATAAGCACCACACCCTGCGCTGAAGCAAGATTGTGATTAGCTACCAGCATGCCGGTGGCACTGTAAATCGAAAGTTCTGCTTGTGAAGGGTGTGTTGCAAAACGGTAGCTGATGCCGGAAAGGCTGCTAGCCGGGTTGCCTAGGATTTCAAGCTGAGCTTGGTTTTCATATTCTTCAACACCAATGATGCAGGCCTGGTCAACGCAAAAGTTTACATCGTAGCA
>JBKCGW010000515.1:0-7179 GCA_046303175.1 Flavobacteriales bacterium | reverse complement strand
CTCATGGTAGTTGTTTGATGAAGGATTGTCATTGCTCAACATCAGGATAATTTCACGATCGAGCTCTTGAACGGTCACATCCGGTGCGTCAGGACCATTCACCAATTCGAAGCAATTATCGAAAAGTGATTGAGCCTTATCGTCAGCCAAGCGCAGCAATTGAACGCTTTCATATGGATCACCACCAATTGAACGTGCCCAAACCACACCGAGTGTGATGTTGTTGTAGTCTCCAGGCTGGAGTGTGAAAGGGCCTGCAGACTGAATGAAACGACGGTCATTCGGCGCATTACCCGCCTCTTGTTCTGTCCATGGAATAGCAGTAGATGGAGGAACCACGCCATACGTGCTCCAGTTAAACGGATCGGTATCACCAGGGAACATGTATTGAGCAGGTACACCTGAAACTACACCGGTACCACTCACACCATTACCACCGAACAACATTTCCTGACCGTTCTTCCAAATACCACGCATGTAGTTGTAGTAATGCTGTGGAGAAGCAGGCTCACCATTGATTGGGTTTGTAGAGTTGTTGTAGTAAACGAAACGGCGCATACCGAAACGCTCATTATCGATGATGGTATCTCCGTAACCAATACCCAATCCTTTGTAGGGAATACCCAATTCGTCTTCTGCTTGGAGGATGTCCTCTGTAAGTGGATTAGCTTCACCGTCCTCATCTTGGTAAGGACCTTCGAAGAAGTCTACCCCAACAGCAGGAGGATTTTGACCATATCCCAATGTACCGGTCGCAGCCTCATCGAAAGCATCACCATTGTAGCAATAACCCAAACCACGCTGAACGTCACATCCTACAAAGTCGTCATAGGCATTACCCAAATCAGGATCCACCCATGAACCGAAATAAGTTTCGGTCAACGTTTGCGAACCTTGGTTGATGAGAACATAGTTCAGGAACGTCATGTTGTTTACCTCGTCATTGGTAGTGAAGGCAAACGCCTGAGCGCGCACTTCCATACCAATCGGCTGCCCTTGTGATTCAGTGTGGATGTTTCCTTTATCGTTGAAAATCCAGAAATAGGTCTGGTCACCAAACAAAGGCACTTGGTCTTCGCGGCGGCGCTGAGCGCAATCAATTTCACGCAAGAAATCGTACCATGGGTAATCACCGTACTCGGGGTCATAGATACCGTTGTTGTTGTAATCCTTGAAAGGACCTAGATAGAAATCCTGACCTGCACCTGTGTTACCGTGAGCGGGGAACGAGGTGAAGTAGCTTGGCATAGCATATCCGTCCGGGAAAATCTCTGCTATTGCTTCAGCAGGAGCACCGGCTGTCACCAAATCCCAATAGGTACGGTGACGGATTGCATCCTCACGAAGTGTTACAGCGAACTTATCGTAATCTACACAGGTTTGTGCCGTGATTTCTGCAGTTCCGTCATTCGTAAGTGGACCAGTCCAGTAGTCATTACCCTCAGTGCGGAAACGAACCGCTGCAAGCTTGAGCGTTTGGTCTTGTGATTTTCCGCCCATCCACAAACCACCGGCATAAATGGAAGAAACACCGCCCGATCCGGTTTCCGTTTTAGGCACCTCATAGGCAGCAGTTCCGTTTGCACGGTTTTGCCACATGTTACCACCCGTTTCGATGCGCGCGCGCACGTTGGTCCACTCCAAATCGAGAAGTGCGGTTGCAGGAGCGCATGCAGCTGCGCGAGTAGCAGATGGGTTGTCATTATTTTGAGTGGCCATACCGGTGTTGCCGGAGCCCACATAGCGGTAGGCTTGAGCACCTAGTGACATCATCACTGCGGCAGAAAAAGCGGCTATTTTATACATGCTTTTCATATCGAAAATTTCCTTGAATATCCTTAACTGTTTTACCTTAAAAATCCAAACGAACACCTAGACGAATCTGACGTGGTGCACCCAAGCGATTTGGATCATTCACGAACATTGCGTAATAATTACGGAAGCTATCAGGGTCGTTTTGTTGGTTGATAAACTGCTGAGCAGGAGCTGAAGCCAAGTATCCATCATCTTCCGGAATACCGGTGAAACGGTGCACGGCACGAACGTTACGTGTATTTAGCAAGTTGGTCACCCACACATACACGTTCAAGTTGGCCTTTGGCTTTCCGTTCTTGTCTCCTCCCATGTACAAATCGAAATTACGATCCGCCTGGAAGTCTACTCCGAACTGCCATGGCAAGCGAGCACCGTTGATAGAACCTTCTGTGCTCGGCGTGATTTCACCTGTAATAGGAGTAGCGAATTGCTGTGGTGTGTATGGTGTACCTGATCCCAAATTAGCAATGAAGTTGAAACCTGTATTAGCAAGCACCTGGAAGTCTTTGATCATTGGACCATTGTAATCGGCTCCACCTGCAAAACGATAGTCTGTGGTAAGAATGATACGATGGCGCTGATCGTAGTTGAATGGGTTGATGCTACGAAGGTTTGGAATACCTGCGTTGATAAGAGCAGACTGCGATTGTGAGGTCGAACCTGTTCCGTCAGCAAACTGAAGCGTGTAAGAAGCATTCAAGCGAATGTTCCCTGTGCGACGGAGGTCATAAGTAAGTGTCAAACCTTTTACTGTTCCGAAGTCAATGTTGTCGAATGCACGGTATGCAATCGGGTAAGCACCATTGAATTTACGGATCTGGATCATGTTACGCAACTCGCGGTAGAAAGCCTCGATTTTCAAAGAGGACGTCTTTGAAAGAACCTGTTGGAAACCGAGTGCATAATCCACTGTGCGCTCAGGCTTCAACGCCGGATTCGTAATGAGCGGATCATTCTGGAACTGCATGTTCAAGTAATCCGTTGGGTCAAAGCGAGAGAATTCTGTTGGACGCTGAGTCAATACGTCGTAGTGAGCGAAGAAAGTAGCCTCGTCGCTGATTGGGAACGAGAAAGCAACACGAGGCATAATGTTTACAGCCGGTGTATAATCCTTGAATGCACTTGAAGTCAAAGGTGCATCCTTGTCATTCTTCAAATATGGCTTCGGGTTACTTGAACCACCGATAACTGCGGGGTCAGTAACCAATTGACCATCGGCCTTGTACCAGTTGTTGCCATCGCGGTAACCCATGATGGTAGTTGGATTGTTGAGATCATCCACATAAACAACGAAGTCTTCGCCAATGTTTGCAGGATGGTCCCCCAAAGCTGTTACTTCTGCAGCTGTGAATGCCTCACCTACTACAAACTGATCTTTCAATACAGGTTGGTTGGCATCGTAACGGTCTACACGCACACCGAGGTTGAAGATCAAGTCATCGAAAGCAAACTTGTCCATCAAGTAACCGGAAGTGTAGATTGGTTCAAAAGCACCAATTGGGCGGCTGTAGTAAGTGATATCACCCACTTGATAGGTAGAAGCAAAGAACTCATCAATAGTTGGCTTCTTGCCTGTGAGCTTGTTGCCGTGTGAATCGTATCCGTAGTAAGAAACTACTTGGTTACCGCTGTTCAACAATTCATCCGAATTGAACATATCGATGGTAAGGAATTCAGGGCTAAGATTATCCACATTGAGATAGTCTCCGCCGCGTGGATCCAAGCCAAGTGCTTCACGCAAGTTGTAGTCAAACTCAGACTGGTTTGTTACACCGACAGCCGTGTTGTAGTAAACGTAATAATTACCATCGCGATACACAATGGTTGAATCGTAGCCTATTCCTTGGTTGTCAATTTTCTCGATATGTGAATTCGCATTCAAACGAGCAAGGTTCCAAAGGCTTACGGGTGCCACACTAAAGCCTGCGTCTTTTCGCTGTTCGAATTCGAATCCTAGTTGCAACGCGTGGTCACCGATATCGGCAGAACCAATACCCGTTACGCGGAACTGATTGTTATTGAATACAGCGTAGTTGTTGTTTTGTGCACCCAAGTAGCTCCACAAGTTGTAGGTTGCCGGAGGCGCATCACCATTACGCAAACCGTTAGCAGCCGTGAGGTTGTTGAGGTTGGCTGCAGGGTTCAATCCGAGGAAAGCTTGTGTTCCCGGATTGTCCAAGAAAATTTGATTACGATCTGAAATCAAATTTCCATTAGCATCGAGCAATGAGCCGAGTGCAGCTTGATAGAACACCGTTTGTTGTGCGCCTTGGTAGTACTGATTGGTAATTGCAGCCAAATCAGTATTGAACTCAGAAGGAGTGAAGAAGGTATTGATATCCTGGAAACCGGTTTGCTTGTAATAAGAACCCGGTATCTGTTCGTAGGTATTTCCGCGGTAGATATCGAAATAACCGACGTGACCGTAGTTAAACAAGTTATCACCGTGTGTCTCATCCTGGCTGTTGGAGAAGTTGCGAGAATAGTCAACCATCACACTGTAGAAGATATTCTTCAGGTTAGAGGCGCTTGCTTCTTCCCCCTCTGCGTTTTTGAAACGCTGACTGAACTTGGCATAGGCTCTCCAGTCGAAGTTTGTGTTGAGCTGGTTGTTATCCCAGTTCATCAGTTGATTGGCACGTGTAGCATCGCGACCACGACTGAAAGCCGCTGTACCACCGAAGGTAAGCGTTACATTTTCTGAAGTGTTTACGTCAATTTTCGCTACCATGTTCGCAGAGCGGTTTCGAGCATTCATGCGGGTTTTGGTAACCTCGAAGTCATCGGCAGTAAGGAAGTCAGCATTGTAGAGAACACCGGTAGCTTCTCCTGACTCACTTAAGTTCGGACGCAGTGGGTTGTTCAACAATTCATTGCGAACATCCTCTTTCATGCGCATTACTCCACCAAACTGAGGATCACCATCTACAATATCCGTGTAGTTACCTGATACGAAGAAACCCAACAAAGGACGACCACGTTCGCCTTTTTCTCCTTTGGTAAAGAGCAGAGGACCGGAAAGTGAACCTTCGAATAAGTTGTAGCCGTAGTGGTCAAGACCCACTACGTTATCTCCTACCTGGAATCCGGAGGTGATGGCCTCGAGACCACCGGTATATTTTGCAGAGGCACTGCGCAAACTAACGTTGATTACCCCCCCTGTGGCATCACCGATATTTGCCGGGATACCACCTGTAATTACGGAAATTTCTTCTACCGCCGACTTTGGTAGCGCAGAAGAACCACGAACTTTGATTCCATCGATATATATCCAGGTAGAACCTTCACGCGCTCCGCGAATAGAGATACCGTTGCCGGTATCCGTGGCACCGGCCACTGTTTGAGCAAGACCTGTAACCGAACGGCTAGGCATGTTTTTCAAATCTTCACGGGTAATGGTACCACCGGAAGAACCACCATCCTTATCGATCAGTGGAACCTTGTAATCAAATACTTCAACAGTACCAAGCTCGGCACCTTGAACCATTTCGGCATCAAGAGGTGTCAATTTACCACCCTTCACCACCACTCCTTTGATAGTTTGTGGCTGGTATCCGACAAATTGGAATGACACGTCGTAAGTACCCGGTTCGAGTGGCTTGATTGAGTATTCACCATCAATGTCGGTAGTACCTCCATTGACCGTGTTACCATTCAAGTAGACGATTACCGTCACAAAAGGGAGAGTTTCCTTTGTGTCCTTGTCGGTGACTTTACCTTTCAGAGAGCCCGAGTTGGTCTGAGCCCAAGCGGCTGTAGAAAGGAAGAATAAAGCGATTAAAGCGTAAAACTTTCTCTGCATAGCAGAAGGATTAAAGTGTGTTAAACAAGTCAAAATTTAGGTAACAATAACGACTTTCAATCGTAATACAACGGAGTCGTGGCATACCCTAAAGGTTCGCAAAGAACAACGGATTTCGTAAAACGTGCAAACTTTTTTTTAACGTTCGCGCAACATACTGATTTTGTGAGCTTTGGTATTACAGATGGGGTGCGCTAGTTCCTGCGAAACCAGCGCTTATACCAAGGAACATTTTTACCCCAGGACAATCTGCGTGCTTTTCGCAGATTTTTTTTCATGCGTTTGCGGGTTGCCTTGTCCTGCACGTCAAGATGATGATCCTTTCTAGATTGGTACTCGCTCTGTTTTTTCTCGAGCGCATCGGCTTCCTTTTGACGGGCAGTTTGCGGAGTTACTTTTTGAGCATCCGATTTCTTTTGTGCGTCAGCACCAAGGAATGCGATTTGCATCACAGTGAACAGCAGCAGTCGTGCGAGGATTCGAACTCTCATTTGTAGTATTCGTAAGAGAACTTGGTAATTACAATGTCGCCTGATTCAAGGCTGTGATCCAAGAAAGCCTCTACCAGCATGGTAGTTGAATAAAGGACTTCGATTTCCCGAGTCATTTTTTTGCCATCGAAGTACTCTACCTTTTGAACATTTCCGAGCGCATCATAAATGAACGTTTGCGCCTTCTTGCCTGATGACATGTTGTCGGAGGTTTCGATTTTGGAGATCCAGCCGTGCTCGTTGTAGCTGTATGTTTTTGTTTTCGTGCGACCGCTCATAATAAGCTCTTCGACTTCGCTTTCAACGAATCCCTTGGGGTTCTTGGTGATGGTCCAGTTGGAATAATGCAGACCATAGTTGTTGTAAACACTCTTTGTTACGACGCCATTTTGCAACTCGTTCCAAATGATGGACTCTGCATTTATTGAAATGGTCCGACCCGGCTCGAGTTTGTTCTTTACGGTTGAAACATTCTCAGCAGTTCCATATTCCACGCGTATGAGCCTGCCCTGATCATCGTAAACAAAGCCCGTGCTGTAGTATCCGCGTGTGCCCGTTTCTTCACGCAGTTCCACAGAACCCAAGTCGTTGCGATTGAATTTAATAGTCAAGCTATCAATCAGGTTTTTCACGGAAGAAACCTTATCCAGTCGCGACATCAAACCAACCTCATTGAATCTGTAGACACTCATATCAGGTCGCTGTTCAATGGGTTTATTCGGGCGTTTTACACTCACTACACCGGTAATGCTTTTTATTTTATTGAGCCATAAAAACTGCTGACTAAAAAACATCTCCTCGTTGAAAGCATTACCTATCCTATTATCTATCAACTGTGCATTCGCTCTCTGAACATGCACGATACAAAGTGCGAGCGTAATAAAAAGAAGCAAAAGTGTGTTTCTCAAAATATTCATTCAAAGTTTAATATCCTCCACACGATACACCGGTATATCGCATGAACGGTTTCGACAAACATAGATGGGAGAATTGACTCCTCCTCGAGATTTAAACAAAGTCAATTCACTATTACCTGTTGATGCCGCTGTCAGCACGAAAGGATGCATAGTC
>JBKCGW010000514.1:0-11744 GCA_046303175.1 Flavobacteriales bacterium | reverse complement strand
TCGGCTAGCCAAAAACGAGTTTTCGGTTTAGTGGGTTATCCGCTGGTGCATTCGTTTTCGAAAGGGTACTTCACCAAGAAGTTTGCAGATCTTCAGTTGCACGATTGCAGCTACGAGAATTTTTCCATTCGAACCATTGAGGAAATTCGTGAGGTAGTTCAGAGCAATCCAAATTTGGAAGGATTGAATGTTACGATTCCATACAAGGAAGCCGTCATGCCTTTGTTGCAGGAGGTAGATGAAGTTGCGAGTGTTGTGGGTGCCGTGAATTGCATTCGCATCCGCAATGGAATACTGAAGGGATACAACACGGATGTTTTTGGCTTCGAAATGAGCATCAAGCCGTTTCTCGAGAATCATTATGAGCGAGCATTGATACTGGGAACAGGCGGCGCATCGAAGGCAGTTGCCTATGTGTTGCGCAAGTGGGGCATTCCCTTTCATTATGTGAGTCGCACACCGAGCGGCGATCAGGAGCTGGGCTACGACGTGTTGAAGGCAGAAGTGATTCATCATTTTCCACTCATCATCAACACCACACCGCTGGGAACGTATCCTGATATAGATGCATGTCCACTGCTGCCCTACGAAGGGCTTTCAAGCAAGCATTTTTTATACGATCTAGTATACAATCCGGAAGAGACCACGTTCTTGCATTTGGGCCGATTGGCGGGTGCGAAGACCATGAATGGTCATGCCATGCTCGTGCAGCAAGCCGAGAGGAGTTGGGACATCTGGAATAGCGAATAGAAATGACAGAACAGAAACGGACATTCATGCAAAACGTGATGGTGCTTTTCACAGGCACTGCAGTTTCGCAATTGATTCCCTTTCTGGTATTGCCCATTTTGCAGAAGTATTACTACGGACCGGAAGATTTTGCCAAGCTTGCTTCATTCGTTTACTTCAGCGAAATGTTTGGTGTCATCAGTACACTCAAGTTGGAATATGCCATCGTGGGCAAGCCTTCGCTGCGTGACTCGCGCGAAGTGGCTATAACTGGTTTTCGAGTGGTTACTGTAGGTGCTGTGCTCGTATTGATTTTGGCCGCTATAAATTATCGATTCGATTGGATACACGGGTTGCATGAATTGGGTGCGGTCATTTTCTTAATGCCGTTCGTTGTGTTTGCGATGGGTTGTGTGCAGTTAACGGCATATTGGTTCAATGCACGCAAGGAGTACGACCGCATTGCACGAGGCAAACTCATACAAACGGCATCGGGAGAAGGTGTGAAGTTGCTTTCCGGTTTTTCAGGGCTCAATTTTTCAGGACTTATAATCGGACGTGTGAGTGGCTACAGTCTCACGGCCATCTTTCAATACTTCCGATATAGAAAGGATGTAGCAGATGTTGAGCGCAGAAATTTTTCCAAATGGAAATTATTGGGCGATCACAAATCGTTTATTTTCTACACTACACCGAGTGTGTTTGTAGGTGCGTTCATCAACTTCCTCTCTATCGAAATGTTTGTTGAGAATTTCGGGCCTGCAAGCGCGGGTATGATGAGTGTAGCTATGACTTATGTGGGCGCGGGCTTAGGAATGGTTGCGGCTTCCATCTCGCAAGTGTATTACGGAACCATTTCGGGCATTCATGAAAAGAAAGCCATGCTTTCGTTGTACGCGAAATTTCTAGGTCGATTGACGGTGATGTCGGCAGTTATGACAGCGCTCGTTTGGGTATTGCCCGCTTCTTGGGTAGTAGGCGTGCTGGGCGAAGAGTGGAATGATCTCATTGTGTATTGCCGAGTAATTAGTTTGTGGTTGGGTGTTTGGTTTGTTTCCTCCAGCTTGTCATTTATCTACTTGCGTTTGCAACGCCAGCGTGAAATGTTAGTTTTTGATGTATTGCACATTGTGTTGGTGTATGCCGGTTTTCATGCAGGCAAGGTCTGGGGTGGAGATGCACTTTCTGCACTTTGGGGTTTTACTTGGGCTCAAATCATATCCTATGTAATGGCTATTGCCCTGGCCATACGTTTTATCCAAGTATCCAAATCGTTACGATAATATCCATGATAAATTTCTGTATCGGCGAATGAAGAAACTACTTGCCAAGTCAAAAGCCTTTCAACTGGATCGCGCGTTCAAATTGACCGGAGCTACGGCGTTGGCGCAATTGGTGAGTTATGCAGCAATGCCAATTTTAAGTAGGATTTTCAGTGTCGACGATTATTCAATATTGGCGCTTTTTTCATCGTGGATGCTACCGTTAGTTGTTCTTTCTACGTTGCGCATTGAGTTCAGTATACCGGACTCTGAAGATCTTGCTGAAGCCATGCACAGGCGGAATGTTGCCATGAAGGTTTCGCTTGTATTTAGTATTTGTGTATTGCTGGTTGTATCTATTCTCTATGTATTTGGAATTACACGAAACTCCATTGTATGGCTTCTTCCACTGGGTGTTTTGTTTACCGCATGGGTTCAGATTTTTAATTTCTACACCACACGGACGGAAGAGTTTACGTTGAATAGTGTTGTAAGAATTGTCGGTAATCTGGCTGTTAGCGGCCTTTCCTTACTCATAGGATTTTATTTTTATAATACTCACGGATTGGTGTTGGGGTTGGTTGTAGGTCAGTTGGTTTCGTTGGTCGTGTTTCTGTTGTTTGTCAAGCAAAAGCCACAGAGCTATCTTCAGAAGGAGGTGAGCATTCGTCCGGAAGCACTGCGAAAGTTCAGAAAGTACATTTTCTACAATACACCCAATGGATTGTTGGAGGTGCTGCAATTGAGTCTAATCATTTTTTTTCTTGATTCAACATTTGGTTCGTTGGTGACGGGATCGTTTTATCTGTGCTGGCGAATTTTACAGGCACCTGCGACCTTGGTGAGCAGTACTATTTTTCTTGCGCAGTATTCGAAAGCGGCGGAGCTCAATAGAAGTGGCCATTCATTTCATAAAATGATCCTTTCAACTTTCTTGTTGCTCTTTTCAATGTCATTGCCATTTATTGTTTTGATGTACTTTTTTGGGCAGGAGTTGTTTGTCTTTGTTTTTGGATCTGAATGGATTCAAGCCGGTCAATTTGCTTCTGTGTTGATTTTGTTTTTTGGATTGAATTTCGCTGTTGCTCCGTTTAATTACGTCTCCTTGATTAAGGGCAAGCATAAACAACAATTGATAGTATCAGCAGTCGATTTACTTACGCGTTGTTTGGCTTTTTATATTGGTTATACGCAAGGAAGTGCACAGCTGGCCATCACTCTTTTTTCAATCGCGGGATCTGTTTTTTGTTTGATTTATCTTGCGTGGTATTATCGATTGGCAAAGGGTGAAAATCCGTTATGAATGCAGCGTAATTTCGTTTGAGGATAGATGACAAACAAGCTGGAAAAACCGAAAGTGCTTTTTATAATCCCCGGCTCGGCGGAGGGGAATTCTATGATTTTTTCAAAGAGACAAGCGCGCGAATTGGCTGCAGCCGGACTGGATGTTCAAGTTCATTACCTCGCTTCTCGAAGCAATCCGATTTACCTTTTTACCGAGCTGCGTCGACTTCGGGTACTGGTCAAAAGCACTAGGCCTGATGTGGTACATGCTCACTATGGAACCATGACCGCTTTTATTGCTGCATGCTCGGGAGCAAGGAATTTGGTCATTACGTTCCATGGGAGTGATTTGAATTTCCTCAAGCATGCGTTTTTTTTAAAGGAAGTATTCGCGAAATTATTATCGCAATTATCGGTTCTTCGAGCATCAGCGGTAGTGTGTGTAAGTGAGAAATTGCAAGCGAAGTTGTGGTGGAGAAGGGGGATTTCGAGGGTGTTGCCATTCGGTGTGGATTTGAATCATTATTATCCGATAGCCCCAATGGAGGCTCGTAAGAAATTGGGATTTTCTTCTAATAGTGAGTACATATTGTTTAACAGCAGCGCACCCGTGAAACGTTTGGATCTTGCCGAATTGGCCGTTGCTCAGCTTCAGAGGGAGGGTAGAAGTGTGGAATTGGTAGCGCTCTCCGGAGGCGTGAATTATGAAAAGATGTTGCTGCTTCTCAATGCATGCAACTGCTTGTTACTATGCAGTGATAGCGAAGGAAGCCCGGTGATGGTGAAAGAGGCTATGGCGTGCAATCTGCCGGTAGTTTCGACCGATGTTGGTGATGTGGCTGATGTAATTCGATCTACGAATCCAATGGCCATGGCGACTCAGAATCCCGAGTCATTGGCTGAAGCAATTCGCGTGGTCCTGGAGAATGGAAACAAAAGCAATGGTCGAGAGATTGTGGTTGCAAAGGAGTTAAGTTCGTCGAGTATTGCCGAACGTTTGATAATCGTATACCAAGAAATTATAAATAAGCGTCCCATATGATTTACTTGATACTTCTCGCGCTAACAACACTAGCCTCAGCTTTCTTGCAGTATCGAATATGGATGAAGTCGCGCAGTATTGTGCTTGTCCTACCAACGTTGGTGATTTACTATTGGTCACTTATGGGGGGCTGGGCTGTCACAATCGACTTGCTTACCAACAACGCTTTGGAGAATTACGGATTTCACTACTATGCCTACTTCGAAAAGTTGTTTCCCATTCAATTAAATGAGAGTTATTTCTTCAGTCTTTGTATGTTCTCCTTTTTTCTATTGGCTTACCAATGCAGTGTCTTGTGGATGTTGCGCAAGGTTGTTTCAGATGAACTAACTCAAACGGAGAATGCACCATCGCTTAATCATTGGGTTATTCTGAGTGCCGCGTGCAGTTTGGCAGTTGTAAGTTATTTTTTCATACGAGCGCAAATAGCCGAGGCAATCGAAAACCACGAGTCTTTATATATCTATTTGAGCCATCACTCCGGCAAGTACTACTCACTGTATCAAATATGCAAGTCGTCTGCGCTGTTTTTGGCGCTGTTCGGGGTTGCGCTGCTATTGAGCCAGCAAGATGGCAAACGATTTAGAGGGAATTATTCGCCATCGATTGTTATCTCCTACGCACTCGTATTGTTTTTGCTGCTCACCTATTCTGCTTTGATAGGAAGCAGAAACGATTTGCTCTTTGCTTTCTTGTTTTCCATTTCATTTTATATAGTGAATGCAAGAAAGGTGAGTGTTGGTCGCGTTGGATTGCAACTAGGTGGCCTTGCAACGCTCATTGTATTGATTGAAATGACGCGTGCATTGCCTATACTGGATTATCTGGGATTGTCGACAGGACCGGGTATACCGAGCGATCAAGTAGCTCAGAAACTCTCCTTTTTTTCGTCGGTGTTGAGTCTATTGGCGAGTAATGAAATGTTTGCAGGACATATGTCGATGTATGGTGCAGTGTATTATGATGTGCCTTTCACTTTCGGCGGGAGTTTTAATTACTTGGTTCATTCCATGATACCCAGAATTTTTGAGGTTGCGCGTCCTATCGACTCGTATCAGCATTATACAGCAGCCATCAACTACACCGATGTACAGGGTTTTACTATTAATCACGCTACCGGTTGGTATGTAAACTTTGGAGTAGTCGGTGTTTTCGTGGGCGCAGTTTTGATAGGCCTGTTAGCGGGCTATGCATTTTGTCTTCAGGTTAAAACGAATCAATCGAATCGGTTTGTGTATATACTGCATTCCATTTTGTTGCTCTGCGTCGCTTCGTTTTTTCCGGCACTTATCCGAACGGGACCTGAAGGTTTCAAGGCGCTGTTTTTTGAAGCTATTGTAATTCCAACGTTGCTTATCGCGCTGGTGTATCGTATTTCTATTTTTAGTTCAAATACCAAAAGAATGGAGAAGCCATTCGTAACTAGTAATTCAAATAATGGGAATTAATCGCACTGTTTGGTTTGTTTCGCAGTATGCAGGGGGTCCGGGTGTGGGCATGCAGTACAGGCAATTTCAGTTGGCGAAAGAACTCAATGAACAGGGACATCAGGCCATTGTTATCTCAGGTTCTTTTTCGCATTTGTATCGCAACCCGCCTTTGATCAAACGAAGCGGTGAACGAAATACCCTGGATGGCGTAGATTACGTTTGGGTGAAAAACCCTGTCTACCAAAAATCAATTTCAATCGGTCGTTTTTGGAACATGTTGGTTTTTGCGTATAATATTCTTCGTCTCGATGTTCGTTCTCTTCCAACACCCGATGCAGTTGTAATTTCATCTCCATCCATGTTGCCTATAGTAGCTGCATTGAAATGGAAGCGACGTTTCAAATGCAAAGTCTTTTTTGAAGTACGTGATATCTGGCCGCTCACCTTGCAGGAGCTGGGCAACTTATCGCGATATCACCCGCTCGTGATGTTTATGAGATACTTCGAGCGTCTTGCATATCGCAAGTCGGATTTGGTGGTTTCCTTGTTACCTAATGCGAGCAAACATTATGAAGAAGGAGGCATGCCTGCAAAGAACTTTCGCTATCTCCCAAATGGTGTAGAAAGCGATATTTCGGAGGTCCAAGAAACTTCCAATTGGCCCGCGTCTATTGCGCCCACAGATTTTGTAGTGGGTTATGGAGGGAGCATTGGTAAGGCCAACGCATTGCGCTATTTGATAGATGCGGCCCATTTGCTCAAGGAAGAGAAGAGTATTCACTTCGTTTGTGTTGGAAAAGGCGATCAGCTTGATGCGCTCAAGCATCAAGCAAGTGGTTTGAGCAATGTCCATTTTCTTCCGCCTGTTGAGAAGCGTGAATTCTTAGCGATGCTCAAAAAGTTTACGCTCTGCTACATTGGCTTGGAGCGAGAAAGCTTGTTTCGTTTTGGCGTTTCTCCCAATAAACTCTTCGATTATATGTTGGCCAAACGTCCTGTACTCTATGCCATCGATTCAGGCAACAAGCCGGTGAATGAAGCAAACTGCGGTTGGTCGGTAGATGCCGCCAATCCTCAGCTAATAGCCAACTCCATACGCGAAGCCGCTAAAACGAACAGAGCCGAATTGGACAGGATGGGTGAAAACGGTTATCGGTTTGTCATGGAAAATCACACCTACACTCATTTGGCGAAGCAACTGGTTTCCTTCATAGAAGAATAGGAGTGCTGATAGAAGTTGCTTGATATTCAAACTTGTTATCTTGTGATCATGTTTAGATTTCTTTTTTTATCACTGATTCTAATTGCAGATATAGTTTCCGCTCAGTGTATCGAACAACCATTGGCGGCCCAATGGAGGATGCGGGTGTTCAGTGATCGTGCCGTTGTCAAAGGGGCTTGGAATAAAGCAAGTGTGCCCGGTTGTGTGCATTCTGATTTAATTCGATCAGGAAGAATTGAGCACCCGTTTTACGGAACAAACGAAGCAGATTGTGAATGGGTGGCGGAGACCACTTGGCAGTATGAGACATTTCCGTTTGATGTGCCCGATTCTATTTTCAATAAGGCAGTTGTTCAGTGGAAGTTTCATGGTTTGGATACCTATGCGCGAGTAGAATTGAATGGTGTAAAACTTCTCGATACAGACAATGCACATCGTTCATGGATAGTCGATCTGAAGCCGCATTTGAATAAGGTTGGTAATGTTTTGCGCATTACATTTTTTCCTGCACAAGTGCGTGCAAACGAGTTGCTCGCAGCCCTTCCGTACCCAATTCCCGGCGATTCCATTCGCGCGGTGGTGCGCAAGCCGCAGTTTCATTTTGGTTGGGACTGGGGGCCGCGACTGGTAACCTCGGGTATTACCAGGCCGATTGAGTGGATTGCGTACGATACCATTCGTTTGGATGATGGTTACTTCAATACTTATTCGGTAACGGAGCAGTTGGCCAAAATGAAATATGAAGCCAAGGTCTATTCACAGACAGATGCTACTGTGCTGGTGAAGTTAACGTGCAATACGAATAGCAGTGAAACCGACAGCACCTATTCAATCAAAGCAGGAGTAAACGTGATTGAGCTCCCGTTTGAAATTCAACATCCACAGCTGTGGTGGTCCAATGGACAAGGGCATTCGAGTCTTTATTCCTTCGAAGTTAAGATGCTTGTGGAAGGAAAGGAACAGACGCATCAGACCGAGCTGGTTGGACTGCGTGATATTCGTTTAATCACACAGCGAGACTCCATCGGAGAGTCGTTTTACTTTCAACTGAACGGCTTGCCTGTGTTTGCAAAGGGAGCCAACTACATCCCAATCCGCTATTTCCCCGGTGAGGCAACGTATGATGATTATTTCAAGCTCATCATGAAATGTAAGGAGGCGAACATCAATATGCTTCGTGTGTGGGGAGGTGGGGTGTATGAAGATGAAATGTTCTATGATTTGTGCGATCAATACGGCATTATGGTTTGGCACGACTTCATGTTTGCCTGCAGCATGTATCCGGGCGACGAATCATTTCTCAAAAATGTAAAAGCAGAAGCTGAAGAACAAGTGCGACGGCTGCGCAATCACCCGTGCATCGCTTTGTGGTGCGGCAACAATGAGAACGCTGAAGGGTGGGAGCGTTGGGGTTGGAAGTCGGGTTTGACGCCTTCTGAAATTCAGCAAGTACAAGCGGCCTATGATGCGGTGTTTAAGAATGTATTGCCGAAGGCAGTATCGCAAAACTCAACAACTTCCTATTGGGAAAGCTCACCGCGTTTGGGTCGTGGCGATCCGCTTAGTATCACGGAAGGTGATTCGCACTATTGGGGGGTGTGGCACGATGAAGAACCGTTTGAGGTATTGCAAACAAAAGTGCCACGTTTTATGAGCGAGTTTGGTATGCAGAGTTATCCATCGAATGAAGTAGTGCAAGAGATGCTCGAAGGCGATGAGTTTGAAACGGGCGATAAGGGTATTGCAATGCACCAGAAGCACTCCCGTGGATTTGCATTGATGGAGAAGTACATGAACAATTGGTATGAACCCGTGAGCCCGGATGATGATTCGTTGTATGGCGAAATGACACAAGTAGTGCAAGCAGAAGGAATCGCATTGGGTATTGAAGCACAACGACGCGCTATGCCGCGCTGCATGGGAACCTTATTCTGGCAGCTCAATGATGTATGGCCTTCGTTCAGTTGGAGTTGCATCGATTACAAGGGAACGCCTAAGCTGCTCTATGAAATGCTGAAGACTGTTTATGCACCGCAACTTATTTCTTGCACACTCGATGGCGATGAACTGCAGATTTGGTTTGTTTCCGATGCCCGCATCGATCGAGATAACATGGTGCTCGATTATGCGATTTACAATGGAGCCACTTTCAAAGGCGAGGCGAATCAGAAATTACGGAGCCTAGATAAGTCAATCTATCAATCTCCGAAGTTGGATTGTACCATTGGATACGGTTCGTCAAAGATCCACACTATACTGCTCGAAGACCTTGGAATTGATTCGCCAGAGAACATGATTATTGAGGCACGCATCAGTTATCCCAATCAACCGAATCCGGAGTATAAGCGCATTCAAAAAATAATTCCGAAGAGTGATATGGCGATTATTCCGTATCGCTCGGTTCAGCAGATTTACGATCCAAAAACACGGAGTAAGAAAGAGCAGTCATCCGTTCTTTTCAAACGTCGCTTTATGGATTAAGGCGTGATTTGAATATCGTGTTTGATCACGGTCTCGCCATCGTTGCGAAGTGTGAGGTCAATCTCCTTTTCGTTTTTGAAATCGTCGATGGTAGCGATGATTTTATAGCGTTCGTTGCCGGGTAAATTCAATTTCGCTCTTCCGGTCTTATCTGTTTCAGTGGTGGCTGCTAGTTTGTTGTTGGCGGAGTAATACGCTTCAATACGAACGTTTTTGGCGGGCTCACCTGCTTGGTAGGTGCACGACACCAAAATTTGTCCAGCAGTGCTTCGTGCATAGTCGCCCGAAAGCAATTCATACTTGCTCACATCAATGCGGTAGATGTCGCGCTCTCCGAAACTGTCGTCGTACTCGGCAGCAATCATCAGTGTCTTGTTGTCTTTCGTGAGTGAGAATGTTGACTCTTCATTCACCGTGTTGATGGGGTAGCCAAGGTTGATAGGAACACTCCATTCGCCGTTCATATATTCGGTTTTGAAGATGTCGTAACTACCCATGGTTTGATGTCCGTTGCTGGCGAAGAAAAGTGTTTTGCCATTCGGGTGAATGAAAACAAACTTCTCGTCAAGATCGGTATTAACCACGGCGCCTAAGTTTTTCGGACTGCTCCAGCTCTCTCCCTTTTTGGTGGCAACATAAATGTCTCCTTGTCCTTCGCCTTCCGGACGTTCGCTTACGAAGTAGACAGTAGACCCATCGGCCGTCATCGAAATAGAACCTTCGAAGTAAGATGTGTTGATGGGGCGTGGCATTTTTTGCGCAGCGCTCCATTCCTTGGTGCCCGGGCGATATTCACTGAAGTAGATATCACCTGTGCTTGAAACGGTGTTTTTGTAAACGAACATGCCACTTCCCGTCGGGAAAATGCTGAGCACTGCATCGTACGTTTCTGTATTCAAGTCGCCTTCCACAGCGGTGCTTTGCGACCATTCGCCGGTTGCTTCATCGCGCTCGGAATAGTAAATGTCTTCGAAGTATTTGTAGTCGCCTTCTTCATCCATGCGTCCGCCCTTGGTATCGTTGCGGCGCGCTGTGAAAACAATTGTATTACCATCGGCGGTAACACTCGGCGTGTATTCATCGTAGCGAGAGTTGATTAGGTTGCCCATGTTCTCAATGGTTACGTCCACGGGCTTCTTCATCATTTCTTTCGCATACAAACACTGCAAGCGGTATTGCGTTGCGAGCTCAAACTCGTAGGTGCTAGGTTTTTCTTTCGCCAAAAAAGCATCGAAGGCTGTAACTGCATCATCCAACTTAGCTGTGCGGTGATAGATCTGTCCGCGGAAAAACTCCGATTCTGAAGAGATGTTGGGCTCTGCTGCGAGAGCCTTGTTCAGGTAGTCGAGTGCCAGTTTGTATTTCTTGAGGTTGTAATAGCATTCGGAGGTCCCGTAAAGTGCTGCAGCGTTGTTAGGGTCTGTTTGCAACACTTCACGATAAATGAGCATGGCACCGCGCATGTTGTTGTCGTTGAATTCGTGGCGTGCGGCTAATACACGAGGCGTAGCGAGTGCATTGTCAAATAAGCCTGCTTTGGTGGAATCTTTCTGAGCAAAAGTGCAAAGTTGAAGAGCAAGCAGCAACAGGGCTGAAATGGTGATTCGTAGCATGGGAATGTTTGGGTTCACAAGGTAAGTTAGGTTTTCTGCAGTGACGATTCTGAAATTCTGCCTTTTTTAACGACACGGGTGTAAAAAATTGTATTCGATTTTCATTTGTGGGGATGAAGGGTAGGTACATTTGAGAAAATGCAAACCATGAATCCTACCACCGAAAGCGATAGCCATTACGACCGTTTGGAAGAAATGAGCGTGCGCGAATTGTTGGTCAACATCAATAGAGAAGACCAAAGTGTGCCGCTCGCGGTGGAACGCGCCATTCCGCAAATTGAGCGGTTGGTTGCCATCACAGCCGAGCGCATGAAAGCAGGCGGACGTTTGTTCTACCTGGGTGCCGGTACCAGCGGACGATTGGGGCTTGTCGATGCATCGGAGTGTCCGCCTACATATGGCGTTGAGCATGGTCTTGTCATCGGTCTCATTGCCGGAGGCGATCGTGCGATTCGTTATCCTGTTGAATTTGCTGAAGACAACCGCGAACAAGGTTGGCTCGATTTGCAAGAGCATTCCATTACTTCAGCCGACGTAGTAGTGGGCATCGCTGCATCAGGTGGAACGCCGTATGTGGTGGGAGCCCTCACGAAATGCCGTGAGGCGGGTATTACCACAGGGTGCATCACATGCAATGCAGGTTCGGCCGTTACGCAGGTGGCTGAGTATCCAATCGAAGTA
>JBKCGW010000513.1:0-1796 GCA_046303175.1 Flavobacteriales bacterium | reverse complement strand
ATAAAATCCCAACAACTACAACTGCTCCCATGCTGGTATTGGCCGATCCTGAAAAGGCCTATGAATGGTCGTTCTTCCCCAACGATGGTGTAGGGTTGTTGCGCATGGAATTTCTCATTACGAATTCAATTAAAATTCACCCCATGGCATTGGCTCGCTTCGAAGTTTTGGGGAACCCCGAAGAGCGCGAGTATATAAACCGTGTCACCAAAGGGTATCCCGATAAGCAGTCCTACTTCGTTGATAAGCTTTCGCAGGGAATTGCCACTATTGCGGCTTCGTTCTATCCGAAAGACGTTATTGTGCGTTTCAGCGATTTCAAGTCGAATGAATATGCATCGCTCATTGGAGGAAAAGCGTTTGAAGCCCACGAGGAAAATCCGATGATAGGCTTTCGCGGAGCATCACGCTATTATCATGAACGCTACACGGAAGGCTTTGCACTCGAGTGCAAGGCAATTGAATATGTGCGTCGCACGCTGGGGCTGGTGAATGTGAAGGTGATGATTCCATTCTGTCGCACAGTAGAGGAGATGAAGCGCGTGCTCGAAGTAATGGCCAAAAACGGATTGGCGCGCGGAGATATGGGGCTGGAAGTATACATGATGGTGGAGGTGCCCAGCAACGTAATTCAAGCCGATGCATTTGCACAGCTGGTGGATGGTTTCTCCATCGGGTCCAACGATTTGACTCAGTTGACCCTGGGCATCGATCGTGATTCCGATTTGATAGCCCCTCTCTTCAACGAACGCGACAAGGCCGTGGAGTGGATGATTGAGCATGCCATTCAAGCAGCGCACAAGCATGGAATCAAGATTGGTTTGTGCGGTCAGGCGCCTAGCGATGATTCTGAGTTTGCTGCGTTCTTAGTGAGGTGCGGAATCGATAGCATTTCATTCACGCCCGACTCGCTCATACGCGGCATACAGGCCATTCACGATGCAGAAGTAAAATCACATCAACTTATAGAGTCATGAGAAAGCTAGAAAACAAAGTAGCCGTTGTAACCGGCGCATCATCGGGAATTGGAAAAGCCATTGCCGTTTTATTCGCACGAGAAGGAGCCACCGTGGTTGTGCTCGATTTGCATAGCTCGGGTGTTTCCGATGTTGTTGACGAAATAGTAGGGGAGGGCAACAATGCATGGGGACAAGTGTGCGATGTGGGCCAGGCGCAAATCGTTCGCGATGTTATGACGCGCATTGTTGCGGAAGTCGGCACCATCGACATTATGGTAAACAACGCCGGTATCATGGACGATTTCATTCCTGCCGCCGATGTTGAATTGCAGCAGTGGCACCATGTGCTGAATGTAGATTTGAACGGAACCTTCTATTGCTGTCATGAAGCGTTACCGGGCATGCTCGATCGTGGGGAAGGCGTTATCCTGAATATCTCTTCGATAGGTGGCTTGCAGGGAGCGCGAGCAGGCGCCGCTTATACAGCGGCAAAACACGCGGTAGTGGGTCTCACCAAGAATATAGCATTCATGTATGCCAACAAGGGCGTGCGTTGCAATGCCATTGCCCCCGGCGGAGTAAAAACCAACATCGGCGCACATATGCATCCGAATGCCTTTGGATACGAGCGTATGGTGAGCGGCAGTGCTAACATGCCACGCTTAGCCGATCCCGATGAAATTGCACAAGCCGCACTCTTCTTAGTGAGCGATGAAGCAAGCTTCGTAAATGGAGAGGTGTTGGTGGCGGATGGGGGGTGGACCGCTTATTAGGGACTGGGGACTGGGGACTGAGGACTAAATGACGATGCCTAAATAGCGTTGACCGTTTGTTTTC
>JBKCGW010000512.1:0-1072 GCA_046303175.1 Flavobacteriales bacterium | reverse complement strand
CATAAACGGCCACTTGATGGCGTCTTTCGATAAAATGAGAGCCAGCGCAAACAGGAACATGATGCCTGCACCGAAGTAGAATGCTCCGGCGGAGCTGCCCTGATCTCCCCAGTATTGAGGGAAGCCCTGCATGTTCTCGCGCACTTCCTTCGGCGCCTTTTGCATCGCCTTTTTATTCTCTGAAAGTAGCACCGAAGAACTGCCACCTTTGGCATTCGGTATCATCATGGCCCAGGGTTCACCGGCCGCCATGTTGTACTCGAGGATGTAGCTCGTGTTGAGACCATCAGCAGCTTGCGCACTTTCCTCTTTGCCTTCCGGCTTGATGGTGAGATCTGTTTTACCGCGCGTGGTGAGCTTACTGTATTCGTAGGTGGTGTAGATGTTGGCGAAGTTGGGCATTACAGCGATTACCGAACCGATGATGAGTACCCCGGCAGCCTTGCCGATATCCAACCACTTGCGCTCGATGGCCAATCGCACTGTTTCACCCAACACAACAGCAGCCAACAGGAACGCCAAGTAATAGGTCATCTGCAAGTGATTAGCGGCAAGGTGTAAACTGAAGAATAGAGCGAACACAGCACCGCCCAACAACCAACGACCGCGCATGGCCAGTATTAATCCGCCCAGAACAGGCGCCATGTATCCAATGGCATTCACTTTCGAAGTATGTCCACCACCGATATAAAGAATATTTATGGTTGAAAGACCAAATGAAATTGCACCCACAATAGCCAACCATGGATTCACCCGCAAGCACAGCATGAGCACATAAAAACCAAACATGCACATGTAGAGCGAGCCAATGGCCGGATCGGTTCCCCACTTCAGCACCTTATCAATTGGACGCACCCAGTTGGAAGGATACATCGTGTTCGTTTGATAGCCGGGCATACCGCCAAACATGTTGTTGCTCCACAGAGCTTCTTCGCCGTTGAGCAGTCGATAATCCGACAATTCCTTCGACATACCCATTACCTTTTCGATATCGGGCTGCTTCAATCCGTATTCGTCATTGATTCCGGAAAAGAACACCTTTGCGATTACGAGAAAAACGATAATCGCCACT
>JBKCGW010000511.1:0-2116 GCA_046303175.1 Flavobacteriales bacterium | reverse complement strand
AGACCATCCTTGGCCAAACCGTCAATCATGCTCACATTACCGTATTTGTTTCCCCAGCGAAGGTTTTCGGAGTAGAAAGGCACTTGACTCATGTTTTCCATACCACCGGCAACTACCACATCGGCATCACCGAGCATGATGCTTTGCGCACCTTGCATGATGGCCTTCATTCCGGAAGCACATACTTTGTTGACAGTCGTGCATGCAACGCCATCGGGCAAACCGGCAAACTTCGCCGCCTGACGTGCAGGAGCTTGTCCGAGGTTGGCTTGCAACACGCAACCCATGATTACTTCATTCACTTGATTGGGATCGAGCTGAATGCGATCCAATGCGCCCTTGATGGCTGCAGCACCCAATTTGGTGGCAGAAACAGAGGCCAATGACCCGCCAAAACTACCCATTGGAGTGCGCACGGCGGCTACTACGAAAACTTCTTTCATTGAGAAAATTTTTTAGGCCGCAAATATAGGGGCGAGGTATGAAGTGCGAAGGGCGAAGGGCGATGTAATAAGAATTAAAATTCGTTTTGTATTTCCGAATATCAAGGAGTGTTGAAAAGAGAGGGAGATCAGTTCAGAAGTTAAGCGTACTTACCAATGCTTCGCCCCTGGCACATCGCCCATCGCCCCTAAAAAGCTCCGAGCACCTGTTCTATAAATCGCGGAATAGAACGCGGAACAGCCAGCGCCACAAACACAATCCCGAACAAAGCTCCCCAAATATGGGCGTCGTGAGCGATGTTGGAACGTACGTTTCGCTTCATGAAATGCTCAAGCAGGAAGAACACGAAAACACCTATGAAGGCCGGCATCGGGATGAAGAAGAAAGCGATTTCGTTCATCGGGAATAGAATCATATAGGCCATGAGTAAAGAGCTCACACCGCCACTGGCCCCCACCGAGTTGTATCCGTAATTATCGGAATGTTTGCGCAACGAGGGTAGGGTAGCGGCCACTCCACCTAGCACATACAACGCGATGAATAAGATGGAGCCTGTTTGAATACCCCAATTGATTCTGAAGATGGCTTCCAACACGCGCCCGAAGGAGTAAAACACAAACATGTTCAACGCCAGGTGTATCCCATCGGCGTGCACCAACATGTGCGAAAACAAACGGTAGTATTGTTTCTGATGCTTCACCCGGTAAGGACTATGCAAGAGTTTTTCGAACAGGGCCGATTGTTCAAATGCACGCCAAGAAACCAGTATGGTTGCAGCGAGTATAATAAAGGTCAATGGAGTGGATGCCATAGTGAGAGAATATTTAACTGGAATGATCGGCGACAATGATCCATCGTCCGTTCATGCATTTCCAAAGTAAACTGTAATGTCCGGAAAGGGTGTCGGCCGTGCGAAACAATTCCCACTTTCCGATCACATACGCCGAACTGTCGCCTGTAATCTCCATGGATAGGTTGGTGAATTGCAAACGCCCCATAGCTTCTGTTCCCGGATAGCTTTTCTTGTAATTATCGAGGGTAGATTGCCAACCGAATGTAATGCCGCGCTTTCCAATGAATCGCAAGGAATCACTAGCCCAGTAGCCCTGCATAAATCCATCGATGTCGCCTCGGTTCCAAGCCACCTGTTGCGTGTCCATTACAGCTTGAATGGCTGCGATTGACTGCGCATCGCTTCGCTTGGGTGATGGTGTCTGACAGGCAATCCATGCCTGTGAGCTGAGAAGAATGAGGAATTGTTTCATGGGGGAGCTATGTTCGACCCAAATGTACGAGTTGAGCGGTCGACCAATCTTCGACTGCTTTGTTCAATGCATCCGATTGTGTCATCACCAAATTGAAGTCAATCATGCAATCGGCTTCAGTAATCATGGTGTTCTTCTCCATATCGAGGTCTTTGAGAACTTTCATAACCGAGGGCATATCGGCATAACCAAATGTGAGACGGTAGCGGTCTTTCACTGGACGCACCTCTATGGAGGCCGCATCAATACAAAGCTTGGAGGTTGTCTTGTAGGCATCGATCAGGCCGCCAGTGCCCAGCTTGGTCCCTCCATAATATCGCACCACAGCAATGAGGATATTGGTGAGTTCCGCCGATTGTATTTGTCCGTAGATGGGTTTGCCTGCCGTGCCCGAAGGTTCGCCATCG
>JBKCGW010000510.1:0-1338 GCA_046303175.1 Flavobacteriales bacterium | reverse complement strand
TAATCGCGCAGTTTATTGAGTAAATTTGCGACAATCAAACTGTAATCGGCGAGCGATGTGCGTTCTTCGATGGCGTATGTGCTGGCTTCGTAAACTTTATTGAAATACTTCTCATCACAAAACTCAAAAGGGTTCGGATGACTTTTAAGAAGTTCTTGCTTCAGTTCTTCCAAATCGGCAATCAAATCGCTTCGAAAAAAAAGCGAATCAAGCCTGGCCTGAGCTGCGCTCTCAGCCACCATCAACCATACTGCTATTATCAATATCAGCGTTCGCACGTTATTCCTGATTTCGCTTTTTTACCATGGTTAGAATAGTGGCCAACGCGACCGTCTCGCCGGTTTCGTCGTATACATCCACCAAGAACTTTACAATTCCTTTGGCAATGTCCTCGGGTGTACGCTTCTCTTGATCGACCTTTTCTTTAACCGTAAATCGCACGCCAATCGTCATACCCGGATACACAGGCTTGGTGAAGCGCGCATCTTCAAGACCGTAATTCAACAATACAGGCCCCTTTTTAGGATCTACAAACAAACCTGCTGCTTTCGACAACACGAAATAGCCATGTGCAACGCGGCGTTCAAATATGGTTCCCTCGAGTGAGGTCGCGTCCATATGTGCGTAGAAGTTGTCGCCGCTCACGTTCGCAAAATTCACAATATCAGCATCTGTTACTGTGTGCTTATGTGTGAAAACAGTGTGGCCAATTTGCAAATCTTCGAAGTGCTGGCGGAACAAGTGCGGTTCGGCTTCTTGCTGATGAGCTCCGTATTGATACACGTGTGTAATGGCCGAAAGCGTGGTAGGCGATCCTTGAATGGCAGTGCGCTGCAAATAGTGCATAACGCCTCTCTTACCTCCCATTTCTTCCCCGCCACCTGCACGCCCGGGACCTCCGTGCACAAGCAACGGCATTGGAGAGCCATGTCCTGTGCTTTCAGGAGCACACTCGCGATTGAGCACCAAAATTCTTCCATGATGCGAAGCACTCTCGAGCACAAAATCGCGCGCAATGCGATTGTCGTGCGTTGTGATGCTACACACCAACGAGCCCTTGCCCATTTTGGTCAATGCTACCGCGTCTTCTAGTGTATCATAAGGCATCAACGTAGTAATAGGACCAAATGCCTCCACCTCGTGGGTAGAAGTCTTATGAAATGGATCGCTGTTCACCAGCAACATCGGAGACAAGAATGCTCCCGTCTCAAAACTGGCATCGATCACATCAAGCTTAGTAGGATCGCCGTATACCAATTCTGAATCGTTGCGTAAAATGGCCAGCTTCTCAAGCACATCCGCACGTTGTGACTGCGCTGCAAGCGAACCCATGCGCAC
>JBKCGW010000509.1:0-1885 GCA_046303175.1 Flavobacteriales bacterium | reverse complement strand
TGAAACCATTGTAGCGTGCGAGATAAAGCAGGTGAAGCTTTCGGGCGAGGTGAGCAATTTCTTACCGACCGATTTAATCATCGGAACTTCGTATTCACCCGATGGCGCCTATGTGCTGGTAACAACCATCCAACGTCCTTTCTCCTACCTAGTGCCTTACAGCCGATTCCCCATGTCGCAAAAGGTATACACGTCGGCCGGAGCATTGGTAAAAGAGGTGAATGCTATTCCACTCGTTGAGATTATGCCCAAAGGGTTTGAGGCCGTGCGCACGGGCAAGCGCAGCATGTCGTGGCGCGATGACTCAGCGCACGCGCTGATGTATGTGGAAGCTCTGGATGGCGGTAATCCCGCACAAGCAGCCGAATACCGCGACGAGCTCTTCAGCTGGGATGCACCATTTGATGCCTCACCCGTTTCGATTATGAAAGTGCAGCAACGATTCAGCGATGTGCTTTTTTCCGATAAAGGGTTTATGATTGTGAAGGACTCGTGGTACGACACACGCAATGAAAAAACGTATCTGGTAAATCTCGCCGATAACACCTCCAAGATCATTGTCGACCGCAACAGCCAAGATGCCTATGGTGACCCCGGCGTTTACCAGCAAAGCAAAGGGAAATACGGAACCTACGTGCTCACGGTAACGAATAACAAACTGATGCTGTTTGGTGATGGGTATTCAGAAAAGGGACAGTTTCCTTTCATCGATGAATTCGATTTAACCACCTTGAAAACGAAGCGTATTTACCAATCCACGTTCACCGATAAAAAAATCGATTTACTGGATGTGATGGATGCCAAGAAAGGCATGTACCTGGTGCAGTTGCAGAGCAAAACCGATTATCCTGATTATTATACGCTGTCTATCAAGAACAATCGCACCGAGCGCCTCACCACATCCAAAAACCCTTTCGAGTCGATTGCATCGGTCGAGAAGCAAGTTATCAAGTATAAACGAGAGGATGGTGTAGATCTATCGGGCACGCTCTATTTGCCCGTTGGCTATGATAAGAACGCGAAGGCAAAATTGCCCTTATTGATTTGGGCTTACCCCGAAGAATTCAAAGACAAGAGCAGCGCCGGACAAAGCAAACAGAACCCTAACGAGTTTACCTTTCCTTATTACGGTTCGTTCGTGTATTGGGTAACGAAGGGGTATGCAGTGCTCGACGATGCCTCGTTTCCTATTATAGGTGAAGGCAGTGAGGAACCCAATAACACCTTCATCAAGCAGCTCGTTGCCAATGGACGTGCAGCTATTGACGCGGTAGATGCATTGGGGTATATCGACCGAACTAAAGTAGCCGTTGGTGGACATTCCTACGGCGCTTTCATGACCGCCAACCTGCTCACCCATTCCGAAGATTTTGCCTGTGGCATTGCACGCAGCGGTGCATACAACCGAACGCTCACACCCTTTGGATTCCAGTCGGAGCAACGCAATTTCTGGGATGTACCGGAGATATACGGAGGCATGTCGCCCTTCTTCACAGCCAACAAGATGGACAAGCCGTTGCTGTTGATCCATGGCGAGGCCGACAACAACCCCGGCACCTTCACCCTGCAAACCGAGCGTTATTTTCAGGCCATTAAAGGATTGGGAGGAAACGCACGCATGGTCATTCTGCCCAAGGAAAGTCATGGCTATGCCGCCAAGGAAAACATCTTCCACGTGCTGTGGGAACAAGAACAGTTCTTGGATAAGTACTTGAAATAGGAGGTGTTTGCAGACTGGATTCTCATTCGTTTTCGAAATCAATCTCACCGCAGAGGCGCAGATAACACAAAGCGCATCGGCACACCTGCCAACCACAAAACTCAATCCGTTCACCGTACTTCGTACTTAGTAATTAGTACTTACCACAAGCTCCATCCGTCTTCT
>JBKCGW010000508.1:0-4926 GCA_046303175.1 Flavobacteriales bacterium | reverse complement strand
GACGAGTGGCAAATGGAGAATGAAAAATGGAGAATGGAGAATGACTGCATGAATAAAGCATACCTAATACCTAATACCTATAACCTGTTACCTAATAATCAGTAATCAGTACCCAGTAATCAGTACCCAGTACCCAGTACCCAGTACCTACTCCCCATCATGACCAAACTCCTCGTTATACGATTCAGTTCCATCGGCGATTTAGTGCTGACAACTCCCGTGCTACGTGCCATCAAGCAGCAACTTGAGGGAGAGGTTGAAATTCATGTGCTGACGAAAAAGCAATACGCCCTGGTGTTGGATGGTAATCCGCATGTGAAGCGTATTCACACCATCGATAAGACGGTGCAGGAAGTGTTGCCTGAATTGATGAACGAGCATTTCGACTATGTCATCGACTTGCACAACAATATCCGATCACGCGTGGTGAAGCGCAAACTCAACTGCCTGAACTTCACTTTCAAGAAGTATAATATTGAAAAATGGTTGTGGGTAAATTTCGGCATCAACCGAATGCCGCAAAAGCACATTGTCGAGCGTTACCTCGACACGCTCAAAGCGTTTGGAGCAAAACCCGACGACCAGGGACTCGAATATTATATTCCGGAAAATGCTACGATTCACGCAAGCGACCTCCCCGCTATCATGCATTCACCCTTCATCGCTTTTGCCATTGGCGCAGCACACGAAGGAAAACGCATGAGTGAGCACAAGCTCATGGAGGTATGCCAATCGATTAAACAACCGCTGGTATTACTTGGAGGACCCGATGAAAAAGAATTAGGTGATCGTTTGGCGAAGGCATGTGGCTCCTCGGTTTTCAACGCATGCGGTACATGGACCGTTCATCAAAGTGCTGATGCGATGCGTCGCGCAGAAATCGTAATAGCGGGAGATACCGGCATGATGCACATTGCATCCGCCTTCGGCAAGAAGATTATTTCGCTGTGGGGTTGCACTGTACCTGGGTTGGGAATGTCTCCCTATAAGCCACATCCGAGTAGTATAATAATCGAACCCAAACCACGAGCGCGTTTTAGAATTCATTCACGACCATGCTCAAAGCTCGGCAACCGCTGCAAATATGGCATGAACAACCGCTGCATCGATCAAATAGAGTTGGAGCAAATCAACAGAGCTATTGAAACGCTTTGGGCTCCACAAACAAAGCCTTCAGCTCTGTAGCCTCATCGGGTTTCATTTTTCCGGCAAGTATCAACTTCAACTGACGACGACGCAATGCACCGTCGTATCTGCGCTTTTCTTCTTCGGTTTCCGGAACCAGCTCAGGAACAGGGATTGCACTACCAATCTGATCAACCGCCACAAACGTATAGTTCGCTTCGTTGCATTTCTTGCGTTCACCGGTTTGGGCATGCTCCACAAACACCTCCATATAAACCTCCATCGAAGAGTTGAATGAACGAGAAACCTTTGCTTCAATCGTAACGATATCGCCCAGCTTGATAGGATGCTGAAACGACACATTGTTCACCGCAGCGGTAACCACTATGCGACGACAATGACGATGCGCAGAGATGGCCGAAATGACGTCCATCCAATTGAGCAACTGCCCCCCCATCAAATTACCCAACGTATTGGTATTTTCAGGTAATACGAGGTGCGTGGCAGTGGCCAGTGTTTCGCGGGCGAGGACTTGTTGCTTGTTCATGGTGCGAAGGTAGGTGAGCGGGTTGAAAGTTGAAGGTTAAAGGTTAAAGGTTGAAAGTTGAAGGTTGAAGGTTTTGATCAGGGTGAACCTTTTGTTGCGATGTTTGCGCAAAAATTCACAGGCAATGAAATCGCTCTCCACCGTCGTTCTTCTGCTGATACTCGTGTTGAATGCATGCAGGGAAGTATCCACAGCAACACCCGACTCCAATGCCAACAGAAAAGCTTACTTCACCTATTCTGACTCGGTGGAGGCCGGCGGTGTGCGGATGATTCCTATTGAAACACCCGTTGGTACATTCAACGTGTGGACCAAGCGCTTTGGAAGCAATCCACGCATCAAGGTATTGCTTCTGCATGGCGGACCTGCCATGACACACGAGTACATGGAGTGTTTCGAAACCTTCTTCTTGCGCGAAGGATTCGAGTTTTACGAATACGATCAACTCGGTTCGTATTACAGCGACCAGCCCACCGACAGCAGCTTGTGGACCACGGAGCGCTTTGTCGAAGAGGTGGAGCAAGTGCGACAAGCCATCGGCGCCGACAGCACCAACTTCTTTGTGCTAGGCAATTCGTGGGGAGGCATACTCGCCATGGAATACGCGTTGAAATATCAGCAGCACCTGAAAGGAATGATTGTCGCCAATATGGTAGCCAGTGCACCGGAGTATGGCAAGTATGCCGATGATGTATTGGCTAAGCAAATGGATCCCGCTGTTTTGGCAGAAATCCGGGACATAGAAGCACGCAAGGATTTTTCCAATCCACGCTTCATGGAGTTGTTGCAAGAGCATTATTACAATCATCACATCTGCCGCCTGCAGCCATGGCCCGAGCCCTGCACACGTTCGTTCAAGCATGGGAACAATGCGATTTACACCCTCATGCAAGGCCCCAGTGAGTTTGGTATTAGCGGCAGACTGGAAACCTGGGACATCAAAGACCGCTTGAAAGAAATACGCGTTCCAACCCTCATGGTCGGCGCCAAGCACGACACAATGGATCCCGCAGCCATGGAAGCGCAGAGCAAAGAAGTGCAGCACGGACAATTCTTATACTGTCCCAACGGAAGTCACCTGTCCATGTGGGACGACCAGCAGGTGTTTATGGGAGGGGTTGTGCGGTTTATTCGCGAGGTGGATGAGGCAAGGGGTAAGGGATAAGGGGTAAGGGGTAAGGGAGAATGGGGAATAGAATCTCTATTGCTCATTCATTCTGTTTCTGTTTTTGTTTCTCATTCTAAAAAATATTCAAGCTGTAAATTGACCAGCCCACGAATTCACTCGTGGGTTTTCTATTCTCCCACGGCTGAAGCCGTGGGCTGTGAGAAAGCAACGAGAATTCAGGGTTAGAGCTGACTCATGTGCTGATTCTGACTATCAAGTTACTACAATGCAACAACAATTTGAAAACCTAATTTTAACGCATGCTTAAAAAGCATGAGGACACATTAATCGCAATTTTACGATGAATGAAAACGAGTATATTTTTATTGCAGACTACCCTTTTTTGTTTGCTTTGCTGTGCAACCACCATGCGAGGACAAACCGTTTGGGGTGTATTTCCCACAATAGATGCGTCCATTGGGTTGAACGAAAAAAACAATATAGGACTCTATCATTTTGCCGCCGTCCCCTTGCAGAGCATTCAAGGTGACGTTGGAGCAGGAGTTTTACTCTACTACGCAGAGCAGTCTTTCAACCACGCCTTTACCGACAATACCACCCTTACCGGGGCCTATGTTTATCAAGCTGAAAATCCCGGCACGAAAGGCGAAGTGCATGAGCAACGCGGCCACGTGCAGTTGAAACAATCGTTCAATCTCGGATCCAATGAGGTGCAGCTTCGTCTGCGTTCCGACAATCGATTTATTCGAACTAGTTTCAGTGATAAATTCCAATTTCAGCACCGCGGGCGTCTTCTCGCCGGATGGAGTCGCACATTCAACAAATGGAAAATATACGCTTACGAAGAAGCCTTCTTCAACACGCCCTCTTCCGCTAGCCCATACTTCGCGGAGAACTGGGCCGCACTTCAATTCAACCGATCTATCAGTAACCGCTCAAGCATCGAGTTTGGCCCACTCTATATTACCTGGAAAACCGGTCCATCCGCTTGGTTTCACCAGCTCTATGGTCAATTCACCTATGTGGTTAAACTGCGATAAGATTTTTAGGTTGTAGGAGAAAATCACCATAGCCCATTCTTCCCAAGCACTGACACTTGCTACCTTCGTAATCCAACAATTACTCATGAAAATCTTAAAATACATCGGTCTTGGTTTGGCTGTGGTTGTAGCCCTGGCCTTGATTACTGGTTTATTCCTTCCTAAGGATTACGCAGTATCTCGCACGGTAACCATAGCGCGCAGCAATGCCGATGTGTTTGAATATGCGCGCATGATTCGCAATCAGGAAGACTATAGCGTATGGTGGAAGATGGACCCCAACCAGGTGAACACATACACCGGTGAAGACGGAACGGTGGGTTTTGTAGCCGCATGGAAGAGCGAATTAGATTCAGTGGGTTCGGGTGAAGAAGAAATCATCGCGTTGGAAGAAGGCAAGCGCATTGGTTTTGCGCTTCGATTCAAAGAACCGTTCGAATCAAATGCCAGCAGCGAAATGCTGTTTGCGTCTACCGACAGTCTGACGACACAACTCACCTGGAATTTCAACGGCAACATGGCCTATCCCTTCAACATGATGCAGTTGTTCATGAGCATGGAAGACATGCTGGGCAGCGACATTCAAGAAGGTCTCAACAACATGAAGGAGATTTTGGAAAAGCAAGGTGCTTCCTCCGCCACACCTCACCTACCCAACTGGCAATGGTCGGACGACGGCTGGCGCTGGACGCAAGTGCGGCCGAAGGGAGAAGGCTGCTGATTGGGGACTGGGTTATGGAGAATGGAGAATGGAGAATGACAGGCATTTGTTCCGGTAAAATCGATGGCTTCTAGTATAGTATCCGAACAATTCACAGCACACGATATCTTAAGCAATACAAGGGATTGTAAACAGCCCACGGCTTCAGCCGTGGGGAAAGAGAAAAACAAGAAATTGCTTTTGTCCTTTCGAAGTTGGGCTCTATATCCTTCTGTGAAGGCGCGGTGCCCGAGCAGAGTCGAGGGCAGCGGAGCCGACGGCCAGCTTCACCCGCAAAGACTACCTGCAAGTCTTCAAAACACTATCAACCGCAACGGCGAGTAGAGATTTGAATGCGGCGGTGAAGAATGGATTGCTTCAGAGA
>JBKCGW010000507.1:0-2191 GCA_046303175.1 Flavobacteriales bacterium | reverse complement strand
ATTTGGCACTACGAAGGTCCCGTACATCACGTGAACGGTGAAGGCTCGCCCATGGAGCCGGGCTTTCGACACAGCAACGTGTATTGCCACGATCGCAGCAGTCAAAATCCGCAGCTGTTGTATTGCGGAACCGAAAGCGGTGGACTTTATAAAACAGTCGATGGTGGTCAGCATTGGGAATACGTTACACCCGGACTCATCATGGGCAGCGTAACCGCAGTGCGTGTGAAGCCGAGCGATGACCAAGTGGTGATACTGAGCGCGGAAAATGATTTGTATCGTTCGGTGGATGGAGGCCTCACATGGCAGGTTATTGGTCAGCCTTCGTTTGCTTCGCAAAACATATCAGCTTGGGAAATTGCCTATGCGCCTGACAACAACGATGTAGTGTTTGCAGCTACCTCTCAAGGGCTGTTTCGCAGTGAAGACGGCGGAGACAACTTCACGGAAATTCTTCCCAACCGCTGCGAAGCCATAGCCTTCAAACCCGGCGAGCCGCAAACGATTTACACCATTCACTTCGATACGTCGGTGGGCTTCGCACGTTTCTACAAGAGCACCGATGGCGGACAATCTTTTTCGCAAAGCATCACCGGATGGTTCGATAGCTCGATGGGCGACATCGACATTCAAGGCGGACGACTTGCAGTAACCGAAGCAGACCCCAATCGCATTTACGCATGTTTGGTCGGTTATCAGAACGCCGGTTCAACGGTGATTACCAACGGCTGGGTAGGCACGTGGGTGAGTTATGATGCCGGCGCTACGTGGTCGCTTCCGCATGGATTGATTGGCACGCCCTACACCGACACACATCCAAACCTGATGAACTTTCAGGGCAACGATGGCGATTACTCGCAGATACATTACAACACAACGATGATTGCATCGCAACTTGATGCCGATAAAATCCTCATCGGTGGATTGAACCTCTGGATGAGCAACGATGCGGGTGCAACCTATGAAGGTGTCGGCGGATACATTGGAGGTATTTCCAATTTCCACGTAGACCAGCAAGAGTATCGCATTTACAAAACCAGCGAGACCACAGAAGAGATTTGGTTCAGCAACGATGGTGGCATTGGACATTCGAGCGATTTCATGCAGTCGCATGACAACCTCAATCGCGGATTGAAGGCCGTGAATTTGTGGGGCTACGATCAAGGATGGAACGAAGACATGATGGTGGGCGGTCGTTATCACAACGGCAACATGGGCTATCACGAAAACTATCCCGAAGGCGAGTTTCTCGCGCTCGGTGGCGGTGAAGCAGCCACGGGCTATGTAAAGTACACCGATGAAAACCGCACGCTATTCAGCGATATCGGCGGAAAGATTTTGCCTGAAACATTGGCCGATCCGGTTCAGGGATTTGGCTTAGGTCTTTCACCGAATGAAGCCTATTGGAACAACGGAAGTTCGCGCGTGATGTTCGATCACGAGTATTACAACGTGGCATGGTTGGGGCGCGATCACAAGTTGTATCGCTCAACCAATGGAGGCGGTTCGTTTGGCGAGTACTATACGTTTGGAACGAACGAAGCCAACAAGCTGTATTGGATGGAGCAGAGCTATGCCGATCCGAATCACCTCTATGTGCAGCAAGGCGTTGGTAATTCGGGAAAAATCTGGCATTCCTCGGACCATGGCATAACTTGGGAAGAGATGAATTTGCCTCAAAACCTGCGTTATTTCTCCTTCAGTCTTTCGGGTACGAATCCGCTGGAGATGTGGCTTTCGTATTACGATGGCAACAACTCGAACAAGGTGTTTCGCACGCAAGACGGCGGAGCAAACTGGGAAAACCTTACTACATCAACGCTCAACGGATTATATCCATGGGCCATTGCGCACCACTACGGAACCGATGGGGGCGTGTATCTGGCCATGCAGCACGGGTTGGTGTACTATCGCAACAACAGCATGAGTGATTGGGAGAGTTATAGCACCGGATTGCCTGTGGGCACTGAGCCGTTGCGCATTGTGCCTTTCGTGCGCGACAACGTGGTGCGTTTGGCAACGTGGAACCTCGGTGTTTGGGAAGCACCCACGTATGAGTCGAGCGAATTGATAGCCGGATTTTCTGCCGCCTATGAAACGTTTTTCTGTCCGGGCGATGAAGTGCACTTTGTGAATCACAGTGTGTGCTCGGCCAATGCCACCTTCGCATGGTCGTTTCCCGGCGCAACGC
>JBKCGW010000506.1:0-2330 GCA_046303175.1 Flavobacteriales bacterium | reverse complement strand
GTTGTTGTTGTTTGGTTGTTGATGGTCGGTGCCCAAGTACCGTTAACGCCGTTGTTGGAAGTTGTCGGCAATGGAGGGAAAGCCGAGTCTTGGCAATACGGGCTTGGCGTGTTGAATGTAGGCACGACCTGAGGAGTTATTACGATGGTTGTTGAGGTGCTCAATGCGCATTGTCCTGCCGTAGGCGTAAACGTATAGGTTGTGGTCGCTTGGTTGTTGATCGCCGGCGACCAGGTACCTGTAATACCGTTGGTTGATGTGGTGGGCAGAGCAGGTATGATGTCACCCGCGCAATACGGACCGAAGTTTCCGAATGTCGGTGTTGTGTTGGGCAGAATGGAAATGGTCAGGAATACCTGCGAAGCACATTGACCTGCATTCGGAGTGAAAGTGTAGTTGGTTGTTTGCGTGTTATTGATTGCAGGTGACCATGTTCCGGTTATGCCGTTGTTTGAGGTGGTGGGCAGAGGAGGAATGGAAGATCCACTGCAAGCCGCGCTTACCGCATTAAATGTCGGCGTAGTGAGCGGAGTGATGGTGATCGTAGTCGACACACTTTGCGCGCATTGTCCGGCATTCGGTGTAAACGTATAGGTTGTAGTCGCTTGGTTGTTGATAGCCGGTGACCAGGTGCCTGTTATGCCGTTGTTGGATGTAGTTGGCAGGGCAGGGATAGATGCCCCGCTGCAATAGGAGTTCACCACAGTAAACGAAGGCGCAGTGAGCGGAGTGATCGTGATTGTAGTCGACACACTTTGCGCGCATTGTCCTGCATTTGGTGTAAACGTATAGGTTGTAGTCGCTTGGTTATTGATCGCAGGTGACCAGGTTCCTGTAATGCCGTTGTTCGATGTAGTTGGCAGAGCAGAAATGGACGTCCCGCTGCAATACGAGTTCACCACAGTAAATGAAGGCGTAGTGAGCGGAGTAATCGTGATTGTAGTCGACACACTTTGCGCGCATTGGCCGGCATTCGGCGTAAACGTATAGGTCGTTGTCGCTTGGTTGTTGATTGCCGGCGACCAGGTACCTGTAATGCCGTTTGTTGAAATTGTCGGTAGCGGAGGAATGACGTCACCTGCGCAATATGGACCGAATGAGCCGAAGGAAGGGATGGTAGATGGTGTGATTGTCACGTTGGTAGAAGCCACAGCACTTGGGCAATAGAAGTTTTCGTTGCCGGTACATTCGCCGAAGGAGAACGAAGTTATTCCTTCCCTGTATGCATAGCACTCGTTACTGTACGTGTTGCCATCGCAGCCGCATACAGGCAACCAAACGTCGAAACAATTTTGATCATTGATTTGTGAAGGATTGATACATGATGAAGTAGCGAATACATTATAAGTACCTGCTACATTTGTCGTGAAGCTAGCGACATTCCCAGGATTGACGGCACCTGCGGGTACATTCCATACGAAATCATAGAGTCCCGCCGGAGATACAGATGCTGCGATTGTGGCTAATCCATTTGTACATGAAAACTCGTTGCTTAATGAAACAACCGGAACCGGATTTATCACAATGGTTGTACTCACGGTGCTTGCACACTGCCCACTGTTTGGAGTGAAGGTGTAGGTTGTCGTCGCTTGGTTGTTGATAGCCGGTGACCACGTTCCTGTTATGCCATTGATGGAAGTGGTCGGCAAAGCAGGAATGCTGCTGCCTGCGCAGTATGGACCAAAGGTTCCGAAGGTGGGGGTGGTGCTTCCCGGCGTAACGGTATAGGCGCATGTTGTGGATACGTATGTGTCTCCTGTAAAATCCCCGACTTCACAAGCCAGCGGTGATACGGTCAAAATACATCGATAGTACATCGTGAAGGCGATGTCTGTTGGTGGATAATAGGTCGTCGAATTGGCTCCCGCGATTAACGAGAACGGTCCGTTAGGCAATTCGGAATCATACCAGTTAATGAAATAGTCGCTGCCGCTAACCCCTACTATCAACGGGCTATTATTGCTGTTCTGACAGGTAGTTACTGATGCGGGTAAATCTTGAATGATAGAAGGCAGTTCGCAGCATGCTTCTTGAACAAAACTTGCGGGAGTTATTACAGGAGAACCTGCTTGTGAGAAGGTTGCAGTAAGCGTGCATAATTGAGTCGTGTTCGTTGCGACGGTAATCATGAAAGAGTTAACATTACTGAATGGTGCGGAAAGCGTAACAGAACCTCCACAACTCGAGGTAATGGTTAATGTGCCGGATGAAGGTGGACTGGCTACCTGAACCGATCCTGTTAAGATGTGGAAATATCCTTCACAGAACGAGGATTCGACAGAGATGTAATTACAATTATCGTCAACTGAAGTTCCTTCACATATACAGTC
>JBKCGW010000505.1:0-2437 GCA_046303175.1 Flavobacteriales bacterium | reverse complement strand
TTTCGCAGTTTTTGTTGTATACATTAACAAGCTCTTCCAAAGTGATGCTCGAAAAGGTTTCAATGTGTCCCCGTAATCGCTCGCGGTCGCCGGGACGGGGGATGAGAAGAAGTTCCATGGGTGTAAGTTGAAGGGGTAAGGTGTGAGGGGTAGGTGATAGGGATAAGATGAGGTCTTGTTTGAATTGCGTTGAGCGCCTTTAAGCTCTTTTCAGTATAACGGGTGCATGGTCCGACTCTCGCCAATGCGGTTCTGCGGCGATGACCATGGGTTTGCCTTGTGCATTGCATAGCGTGCCTCCAACCGGTGGACGAGTGCTGTCTAATTCGCCGTTTGATTCGAAGTATATGCAGTCAGCAGGACCGAATACCAGACACAATCGTGCTTCTCTAGAGTGCTTTTGCTCGAGGTCGGTTTTCACCTTGCGTGCCACTTGCTTGAGTTGAGTGCGCATGGCTTCGGAGTGAATGACATCGAGCGTGGAGTGCTTTTCTTCGTCTAGGCGGATGGTTACTCCCGGCAGTTCGCCCTGCTCGTGTTCATAGCTGAACACAATGGGGATTTGCCTGTAAATGCCCGAAAACATTCGGTGCACGATATACGGAAATCGTCCGTAGTGCTCCTGAAAGGTGCCTTGGTTTTTAAGATCAGTTTCCATAGTTGATGTTGTTTTTGAGTGAGACATGGTGTTTAGATGAGGGTAATCCGCGCGATTCAATGACCTCATTGAGTTGTGATAAGTACCGCAGTTTCGAACCAACGATGCCTGCGGATGCGTGCACGCGGCGGTAATCTTCGAGTAGTTTGCGGTCGCTCATAGCGGCGAACCTCAGCGCGCGCTCGGCGTATTCTTCGTCTTGGTTGATTCTTTTCAGCATGAGTTTGTATTGATTGGATTGTTTAACGATCAGACAGTAGGTAGACTCCATCCGAGTTGCGCCGAATGCCACTCTGATAGATAGGTTTTGTACCGCTCATTTCCCAGAGGTCGAAGCTTTGCCAATGGGAGGGAAGCGACGGGAATACAAGCGTATATTCTATTTCTTCATCTTCATCGATGCCGAGGAAGTTGGGCCACAGCGATACATTGTACCACGCTTCCATGCGCAGACATTCGTTGGTTTCGGGATTGCGAAGAAATGTTTCGCGGTGGATGCTGTAGCAACAGCTACTGCTTCCATCTATGCCGATAACGACTAATGTAGGTTCCTGGCTGATGGGCCATTGCGTGGGCTTTTGCACCTTGCTTTTCTTGCGGCGATTGGTGTGTTGCATGGGTTTGATGATTAGAGTTTATACTTCTACCAGTGGACTTGTTTTCACTCCTTCGCGATGACGCTCAATGCGCTCCTGTAGCTCTTCCGGTAAGGCGTCGCTATTGTCTTTTCGGTTTTTTTGAATCTTGCGAAAGATGAAAGCCGCGAACCAGTAACCGCCTTTCGGTTTTTCATAGGAACAGTTGCATGAATAGCAGGTAGTTTTTGGATTGGGTCCCTTAATTCCAACATCTACAATGGTGGAGCCGCAGCATGGGTTACGAGTAAAGCCCTTCACCGTGAATACATCGCCTTTGAGCACCAGTTTTCTGGAATGGTCTTGAATGCAGATGATCTCGTCACCGACCTTGAATGATATATTTTTCATGTATCGTATTGTTTTGCTTCAAAGCAAATCCACGCCATTGCATTCTATTTACAATGGCCTGAAATGCTAGAAAAGTTTAATGGAATAGGGTGGTTTGTATTGATTTTACTACTGTGGTTTCCACATGCTCCCAAGGCAGATCAGGTTTTCCAAAATGTCCGCCGGTTGCCGTTCTGCTGTAGATGGGGCGCTTCAATTCCAGGGTACGAATGATGCCATTGGGGGTGAGGTCGAAATGCTTGCGAACGGCTTGCTCCAACTGCTCTTGCGTAAATCGGTTGTCCGACCCGCAATCGACGTATACCGAAGTAGGCTCGGCCACACCAATGGCATATGACAGTTGCACTGTGCAATCTTGCAGTTGAGTAGCTTCGAGCAAGTGCTTGGCGATGTACCGCGCCGCATAGGCTGCGCTGCGGTCGACCTTGCTGGGGTCTTTGCCTGAAAACGCACCGCCACCATGTGGACAACGTCCGCCGTAGGTATCGACAATGATCTTGCGTCCGGTGAGACCTGTGTCGCCATACGGACCGCCAATTACGAAACTTCCTGATGGGTTCACAAGCAATTGACCGGTATGTCGAATGTTATATTCGGCTAAAATCGGTTGCACCACTTCGCGAAGTAATGCTTCCCGAATTTCATGTTGTAAGATGTCGGGCGTGTGTTGAGTGGAGATTATAATCGTGTCAACGGCGATAGGCTTGCAGGGCGCTTCGTATTGTACACTCACTTGTGCCTTTGCATCGGGGCGGAGCCAGGGTAGCGAACCGCTGTGACGCAACGATTGCAG
>JBKCGW010000504.1:0-6231 GCA_046303175.1 Flavobacteriales bacterium | reverse complement strand
GTGGAATGGCTCGAGTGCGTCGACGAAACCATCGACTGTATGAGTTTGGTTATTTCGCCTCAAACGCTGTGGCAATTGCATGCCGACAGCATCACCTTAGAAGCGGAGTACATCAGCGGCGGTGCAGGCCCCATCGTCTTGCAAATCCTTCCTAACGCAGCAACATCCCCAAATTTCGGAGAGCTCCTGGGCATCGACTGCATTTGGTACAGTGTGGAAAACACCGAAAGCACTCCCCTGCATGTTTGGCCTAATCCGGCAACGGATGTGTTGAATTTTGCTGCTGCGCCGGATGCAATACGCATACTTGATTTAAACGGAAAAATTGTCCTCGAACAAACGGAAAAAGCCAGACACCTCACGATAGAGCAATTGCCAGCAGGCATCTATGTGCTTCATGCGCAGTTCGGGGGTACATATCAAACCTCGAAAATTGCTAAACAATAAAGTGAAGTTGACGAGCAAGGATATGAGTAAATAGACTCTAATTACTCGCTGCAAGGCACTTTAAATATCTTCTTCGAATGCACCACAAACTTTCAGTTCTTTTGGTCCTTGCCATATACTGGCAAGATGTGTTGAACGCCCAACACTGCGTTTCCCAGCGCTACTCCGAAACGGCGATGTTCGACAGTGCTGAGGTCGTTGTGCTGCAAAACGTGCAATACGGTTCGGCAACGCAATACTTCACCGGACAAGAAACGGATCTGCTCATGGATATCTACTATCCTAGTTCGCAGGTGGATGACATGGGACAACGACCACTCATCCTCAACATTCATGGTGGTGGTTTCATCGGCGGTGATAAAAACGAACTGACGTTTCAAAGTCGAGAGTTCGCCAAACGCGGATTTGTGGTAGCCAATATCAACTACCGATTGGGGTGGAATTGCGACAATGTACTGTGTGTAAATTGCTACGGAAGCAACTTGCAAAAAGCTGTCTACTGTGCTGTTCAGGATGCGAGAGCAGCCTTGCGATATGCGGTTGATCATGCAGCGGAATGGGGCATCGATACCGACTGGATTTTTGTTAACGGGCAAAGTGCAGGCAGCATCACAGCATTGCACACCGCCTTTTGGAATCAATCCGAAGCCGATACACACGTAGCTTCCGGATTTAGTAATGAAGTTGGTTTGCTCGATGCATCAGGCAATGAATCAACTGCCACCTATTCTATAAAGGGAATCATCAACCAATGCGGCGCCATGGCTGAGCGGGCGGACATGGATGATCAACCCAACATTCCAATCATCAGCTTTCACGATGGAAACGATTGTGTTGTGCCATACAACTACGGACCGCTTATTGGTTGCTTCTGCAGCGGATTTTTATACTACTATGGATCTAACTCCATTCACGGTTATCGCCTTCAAAACGGAATGTGCAGTGAGTTACACACAGCACCGCAAGTGCTGCCCAACCATTGCACGTATCCGCAATTGAATGTTGTCAAATTAGCCAGCTGCTTTCTGAAAAGAATCATGTGCGGCTACTGCTTCAGTTTTGCCGATGATGACATCAATGCCACGCCTATGTGCTCCAATCAAGGCGTTACCTCTACTCTTCCACCAACCGACCCTACGTGCCCTGCAGACCTCAACCTCGACGGCGTTGTGGGTGTTGCGGATGTGATATTGATGATTGAGGCGTTTGGGACGGTGTGTGAGTAATCATTCACAGAAAGTGTTTGTGCAAATCTTACATTGACTCAATGATACAAATCCGTGTTTCCGGGAATTGGATCGGGAAATAACACCTGTTCAATATGATCGATTGGAATAACGCTTGACTGCGCGATCGTGAAGTCATAGTAATCCATGCAAGCCTGTGCGACAGACTGTGCAAGGGTATTGAGCAAGTTACCATACCCATGTCCAATCATGAAACGACTGGCGGGACACCCGCCGTAAGAAACCTTATTCTCTCGTTTAGCTAATTCACTTTCAATTCGACGGTATATCTCGTCTTCTAATCGCAAAGCTCCATCACTATTCAATGTGAAATTTTCAGCCATGTAATAGTCTTGGCGCTCATTTGCAATAGCATCTGCGCGTACCCATATAATACCATTCATATCCTTATAACGTGTAAACTCCCTTCTGATGACCGGTGCGATATAGCCCGGACAACTTCCTATTTGATTGGCCGATCGAACGATGGTAGGAGCAGCTAAGATTTCGCGAAGATCCATTTTGCTACCCGACCTTGCTATGATTGAAGGTATCACTTCAATCAAATTCAGCACAACCGTGGTGCCAAATGGCAGCTCCTGTCGTAGTAATGACTTTATCCGAGGATCGATCTCTAAAGAGTCGATTAGCTGGAGTATCTGTCCTAAGAAATCAACCTTAAGCGCAGACATGTGCATTTTCCCGGTGCTTTCATAATGCCAGCTCTCCAAAACATCCGTTAAAGTTGTAAAAGCCGCATCTAATAAACCACCTTGATTGGCAACTCTTGCCATAAATTCATGATCGATTGCGTGTTTACGCAACATTCCGATTTGGTGATCGAGGGTCAATTCCATAAAACCTAACTGGATTAATTAAATCAAAAATAACTGACACAATTAACAAGGCGAGATCCATGAGCGAAAAACAGATTTAAACACTTCAAAACATCAAAATATTAGGCAAACGAACGCGAGAACATGCAGAACTTTACCATTGTTTCCACAGACTATATAAGTCATCTGCTAAATTCACTTTTTAAAAAACTTCTGTATAACGATTCAACTCCTTTATTTCATCCCTATGATTAAGAAACTACTACTTCTTATTTCAATAGGCCTATTGCTTGTCATTGGTTTATTTGCTTCTACCGTTCTCGTTTTATACAACAAGCAAGACGCTATCGTGCAAGAATTGCTCACCAAAGCCAATGCAGACTTTGTGGGTAAAATTGAATTGCGTGATTCCCACATAGCGCTCTTTCATGACTTCCCATACATCTCCATTGACTTGGAAGATTTAAAGGTTTTTGAATCGAAAAATGCCGATGCAGCTCCCATTGTAAATCTAAAAGAGGTATATGTAGGCTTCGACCTCTGGACGATCATCAATGGAAAAACAGAGATTAAAAAAATCGATCTGGAGCACGGACGCATCGACCTTGTGCAATATCCCGATGGCGAATTAAATCTGGCAAAAGCATTCACCACACAAGTTCCTGTTGAAGACACCGAGGAAGAATTTCATCTGCACCTAAAACAAATCGAAATAACAGACGTCGACATCTCAAAATCAAAACCGGATGCAGATCTGATGGTGGACATTTACATCTCGGAAGCCGCTACTTCCTTCAAGTCTAACCCGGAACACATTTATGCCGACTTAGAATCCAAATTTGAGCTTAGCATCATTCTGGAAGGCGATACGACCTTCATCAAGCATAAGCATTTCGAATTTGAAACCGAGGTAGATTATTCCAAGCTGAATCAATCACTGGTGGTAAGTCCGACCACTGCCAAACTGGAAGGAGCCATGTTTGAAACCGGCGGAACCATCGACTTCAAGAACGATGTGTACGTAGACTTAAAATTCACCGGCAACAAACCCAACTTCGACTTGTTCATGGCGGTTGCCCCACCCGAACTTGCGCCGGTTCTTAAAAAGTACCAGAATAAAGGACAGATTTTTTTCGAAGCCACAGTGCAGGGAAAAACGGCAAACGGAAACACCCCTGCTATCAACGCGCGCTTTGGTTGTGAGCATGCTTTCTTCAATAACACTGAAGTTGATAAGAAGCTGGACGAATTGAACTTCAGCGGCTATTTTACCAATGGCGATGCTCGAAATACTTCTACCATGGAGTTCGCCATTAAAGACTTTTCGGCACGTCCCGAAGCCGGAACTTTCAAGGGCAATCTGCTTGTAAAAAACTTCGACGAACCGGAAATCAATCTTCAACTCGACTCCGATTTTGATCTAAACTTTCTAGCCAAATTTTTCGGATTGACGGAACTCTATAATCTCAATGGAAAAGTAAATCTCATTACAAACTTCCACGACATCATCAGTCTGGAACACCCCGAAAAAAGCATCGAGAAACTGAATGAATCCTATTTCACTCAATTGAAAATTGAGAACCTCAGTTTCAACAGCACTGAAGGCGCCGTGCCCATCAAGGATATTGACCTGCGAGCGGTAATGAATGGACACCAAGCCATCATCGAATACTGCAACGTAGAAATGGGTAACTCGGATATTCATGTCAGCGGAACAGTTGATGACTTACCTGCCATTATTCACCACACCGACCAACCCGTGCTCGCCCAATTGAAGGTGACCAGCAATTTGCTGGATTTATTTGAACTCACCGGTAAAGACAGCCTTGCATCGTTCGATGAGCAAATCAAGAACTTAGCTATTGACTTACATTTCAACGCCAGTGCAAAAGCGTTTACAGAATCGCCTCATTTGCCCATTGGCGAATTCTTCATTGACAACCTCAATGCACAGCTAACACATTACCCTCACAAGATTCAGAATTTTCATGCCGACTTGTTTATTGAAGAGGAAGATTTCCGGGTTATTGATTTTTCGGGGCTTCTCGACAAAAGTGATTTTCATTTCATCGGCAAACTCAAGCACTATGATTTGTGGTTTGCGGAGCATCCCCAAGGCGACACGCACGTAGAGTTCGACCTTAAGTCGAACATGCTTCAGCTCGAAGACATCTTCTCGTACAAGGGAGAAAACTATGTTCCCGAAGACTACCGTCATGAGGAGTTTGATAACCTGATTTTACGCGGATCGACCGATCTTCATTTCAACGAAGGGCTTCAATCCATCGATGTAAAGCTCGATCAATTCGAAGCGAAAATGAAATTGCATGCGCTGCGCATGGAAAAACTGAAAGGCCGAATTCACTATGAAAAAGACCACTTGGTGATTGAAGATTTCAGCGGTAAACTAGGCAACAGCGACATCAAGACCACGCTGCATTACTACCTCGGTGGTGATGAGTCGCAGAAGATTCGAGAGAACAAGTTCGAACTAACATCCAACCGATTGGATTTCGACCAACTGTTCATGTATCAATTGGGCGCAGTTTCTTCAACTGCCTCAGCAACGCAACAATCAGAATCAGCTAGTTCAATGGCGGTTCATGATCAGGGCTTCAACATTTATGAATTGCCGTTTTCGCACATGACCTTTGATGTGCACATAGGTCATCTCAATTATCACAAATACCTCATTCACGATATTGATGCAGCCATGCACATTACCCCGGACCATTATCTGCACATCGACCGATTGAAATTGAAAGCCGCCGATGGTGAATGGAATTTAAAGGGATACTTCAATGGCTCGAATCCGTCGAGCATCTACTTCAGTCCGGACATAGAAGTGAAGCATGTTGACCTGGATAAGCTCATGATGAAGTTCGACAATTTCGGACAAGACTATCTCGTGTCAGAAAACCTTCATGGCAAGCTCACGGGTCACATAACAGGTAAGCTCAGAATGCATAAAGATCTTGTCCCAATAATCAATGAATCTGAGATTCATTTGGATTTAACGGTTACAGAAGGTCGACTCGATAACTTCTCTATGTTGGAAAGTATGTCGGAGTATTTCGCTGACAAAAACATGAAACGCGTAGCCTTCGATACTCTATCTAATCACATGGATTTTACCGCGGGCATCCTGAGCATTCCGAACATGACCATCAACTCATCCATTGGATTTATGGATATCAAAGGTTCGCAGGATATGGACCTCAATATGGATTATTACGTGCGAATACCCTGGAAAATGGTAACCAATGTGGCTGCATCGAAGTTGTTTGGCAAAAAAGCCGAGGAGGTCGATCCTGAGCAAATCGATGAAATCCAATACGCCGATAAGGACACGAAAACGCGGTATGTGAACATTCGGATTAAAGGTAATGTCGACGATTATAGGATTACCCTTGAAAGGGCGAAGGGCGAAGGGCGAAGGGCTAGGGGTTGACGACCAACTTTCTTGACGCGCTAAAATACTCAAAATACTAATAACCAACAACATACAGACACAACAACCTCCCTTCGCCCCTCGCCCCTCGGCCCTCGCCCTTAATTTCTCTTGCAGAATAGAATTTCCTTCGTACTTTCGCGCTCCTAAAATTTTTAATTAAATAATTCAAAATCAATGAACCGTTACGAAACTGTTTTCATTTTGACTCCCGTGCTGTCTGAAGAGCAGGCAGCGGAAACAGTAGATAAGTTCAAGAAGTTTTTGAAGG
>JBKCGW010000503.1:0-1415 GCA_046303175.1 Flavobacteriales bacterium | reverse complement strand
CACAGAGAGGGCTGCGTTTCATGGGAATTGCTATGCATCCTCTGTGCCCTCTGTGCCATCTGTGTTTGAAAGAAAATTAACCACAGAGTTCACGAAGAACACAGAGAAGGCTGCGTTTCATCGGAATTGCTATGTATCCTCTGTGCCCTCTGTGCCCTCTGTGCCCTCTGTGTTTGAAAGAATATTAACCATAGAGTTCACGAAGAACACAGAGAGGTCGGCGTTTCATGGGAATTGCTATGCGCCCTCTGTGCCTTCTGTGTCCTCTGTGTTTCGAGAGAATATTAACTTAAAAAATATTGCAGTGCGCGAGAACAACGATGCAAACAGTGCAACTACCTTCGGCGCGTAATTTCCTTTTCCATGGCCACCTCACATATTCAGAAGCTCAGTGCTGCAGGTTTATTGGTAACGCTCGGTATTATTTACGGAGATATCGGTACTTCGCCTTTGTATGTGATGAATGAGCTTATGGCCCACGCTCACGGCAATATCAGCGAGCAGTTGGTTTTTGGTGCAGTGTCTTGTGTGTTCTGGACATTGTCCTTGCAGACTACATTTAAGTATATCCTTCTCACGTTGCGCGCTGATAACCGCGGTGAGGGTGGTATTTTTTCTCTCTATGCCTTGGTTCAGCGAAAGGGAAGATGGTTGTTCTGGCCCGCAATGATTGGAGCGGCTACGCTTTTGTGCGATGGCATGATTACCCCACCAATTTCTGTTGCATCGGCCGTAGAAGGCTTAAAGATTCTCAATGAAGACCTTCCGGTAATACCGATTGTCATCGCAATCATTACGCTTCTATTTGTATTCCAGCGCTACGGTACCAAGTTGGTGGGTAAAACATTTGGGCCGATTATGCTGGTGTGGTTCACGATGCTGGCTGTTTTAGGGGTTAACCAAATAGTGAGTCATCCCGAAGTGTTGCATGCACTAAATCCAAAATATGCCATCAGCTTGTTGACTGAATATCCCGGTGGTTTTTGGTTATTGGGTGCTGTGTTCTTGTGCACAACGGGAGCTGAAGCGCTTTATTCCGATTTGGGACACTGCGGACGCGCCAACATTCGTGTGTCTTGGATCTTCGTTAAAATAACGTTGGTGCTCAATTATCTCGGACAGGCAGCATGGATAATGGGGCAGCCATCGCTCGAAGGCAGAAATCCATTCTATGCCATCATGCCTGAGTGGTTCTTGATAGCCGGTGTTTTCATCGCAACCATGGCCGCAATTATTGCTTCGCAGGCACTCATTTCGGGTTCTTTTACCTTGGTTAGTGAGGCCGTCAACTTGAATTTCTGGCCCAAAGTGAGCATGAAATTTCCGACGGAACAAAAGGGACAATTGTACATTCCTAGCGTGAACTGGCTCCTCTATGCAGGCTGTGTTGGTGTAGTTCTTTATTTTCAGACTTC
>JBKCGW010000502.1:0-3941 GCA_046303175.1 Flavobacteriales bacterium | reverse complement strand
CCTTCTTGCGCTGAACCAAACCAATTCATGTCATTGCCATATTCCGTCAGAAGTATAACCGAATCGGCATCCGGCAGTCCCTTCTTTACCCGATAATCATTGCACATGGAAAATAAATCGTCCCACGTGTAAGCGATTTCCCATGGTGACGATAAAGGTTCGCTGAAAGCGCTCATAAACGTTCTATTCCATGGAATTTGCTCCCCATAATTCTCTATCTCCACCTCTTCAAATCCACGTTCATGCACAGCCATGTCTTCACCCGGAATGAAATTCATGGGTCCAGGCGAGCTCTGAAGAATTGCCAATACATCGGCATAAACTGCCGGGTCAACAAGAGTGTCGCGAATGATGTGAATGTTCATGTACGTTAATGAATTAGATTGTTCAATGATAGATGAATCTTGTTAAACCAACTTCAACATTGCCGATTCAAATAGCATGTTTCTAAAATTTTGGGGAATTTAGATGCCTTGAAATAATTGCTACTTAACTCGATGAGTCTTTAATTTAAACTGGACATAGAGTTTTTTGGGCGCTCTCAAGAAATACTTGAATAACGCAGGACATAGCCACATTTGATTAACATCCTCGTGATTTCTGAATTCCGGATCTGAGGCTACCGTATACAAACTTCCACCAAAGGCCTTTTTCTGATAAACAAGTACATGCTGTTGACCCATAAATGGACTTGCCGAAAAAACAAGTGAAAATCCTTTCTGTCCTGAGGCCAGCTTGCCCATTTTTCCGAGGATATAATCAATGAAGTCATCGGCTCCGGCCACGAAAGGTTCTTTCACCAAGCCCTTTTCTTCGTCATCGAATACCCATGCTTCCTTGTGGTAATAGGGATGAATAATTAGCAACGCATTTTGTGGTTGAATAAATTGCTGCATTGATTTCTTGATGGTTCTAATCATATTCTGTGTAATATTTTAAATTAAATTGATGACACTTTTTTCTCCATTCTCCATTCTCCATTCTCCATTCCTCATTCTTCATCCCCCTCCTTCTCCTCCATCATAAAATCAAATTTGCCACCGGAGCTTTTCATACTCATGTACATATCCATAGCATCCGACAGGCGAGTCATAGAAGTTTTCATATTCCGTTTGGCAATGGAAACCGACTTACTCATCTTGATATTGAGCATGCGTCCAATGCGCCATGCGTCGATATCGGCACCAATGAAAGTGAAGCTCCACTTCTCGGTCGCCTCGAGGTCGTCGATGCGGCGAGCAATGGTGGGGAAATCATAAAAGCGTGAGGCGTTTTCCTCTCCATCGGTTAAGATGATGCAAACCACGGAGGCCTTGTTGGCATCAATCTCCGCACCATGAGTCTCTTGAATTCGATCGACACTCGTTCCGATTGCATCCAGTAAAGCAGTCATTCCATCCGGATCAATATCGCGAGAGCGCAAGTAATTGAATTGATGGATTGGCTGATCAATGCGCGGGTGCAGCACCTTGTTATTAAAGGTGCATAGCGATACCATTACTTCCTGTTCGGGATACTTTGTGACGATTTGCTTGATTTCATCCAGATGTTCGTTGTAGGCACTGAGCGTTTGCAGCCAGCAAGCGGCCATTGATGAACTGTTGTCGAGAATGAATTGGTAATAGGTTTTTGTGTTGTTGTTTGACATGGTATTTAAAATTTTACGCAAATGTTCAGTCGGGAACTACCCCTGAAGTATGCATTTGCAACCTTGCAAGCGGACTTGCAAGGAGATACCACACTTATAAACAGCTACCTACGAACATTCCACCTTGCAACGTTTCATAGCCTTTCGAATGCGCGGATCGTCTTGATGAGCGATAATCAACTCCTTCAATTCCGGGTAGTCGGACAGCCGTTGCTTCACAACCACGAGCAAGGTTTCGATGAGCGAAATGTCTTGCTTTGCCTTGGCCAATTCGATGCAGCGCTTCACCCAGGCATGCCGCACCTGTTCGTCTTTGGAATAGCGCACAAATTGAAATAAGATAACATCGAACATGCGGAGTGCCATGCCTTGAGGGCGCAGCCAATGCATGAGAATTTCATCCATTTGCACTTGCACTTCCCAGCACATGAGAGTAGAATTTACGGTGTTGACGAACTTGCCGATATGCTCCACTTTACGCAGATTATAATTGCGCATGGAGCGAATGAATTTTTGCCCGCCCAGCTTCACAAACTTCCGCGGATAGTTCTGATTGAGTCGTCCGCCACAGGTGGTGCAATAGGGATTTGAGCAACCCAACTGCCCTTTGGGTTCCGGAATGTTGAGCAGTGTATGAAAGGTGAGTAAACGACTGATTTGATTGAAATTCTTGAAGCTATTCATGGCTTTCAAGATACGATTTGGAGCATGAAAAGTCAAGGTTTTGGCGTCGTTTTTCCTTCCTTCTCTTAACCTATTTCTCGAGGTTTGAATGCTTATTACACGACTATATTTTTCAACACAACTCATAGCCTATCATTTTTCCACATGTTCATTTTTTGCAGGAGTAATATTATACACGTCAGCATTCAATCTCCTACGTTCGCCCCATGCAATCGAAACAACTTGAACTGTTCAAATACTTCACGCTCGCCGAAGAACGTGACGACACACACACTTCTGCTTGCGCTATGCTGCGCGACTTTATGGAGCAGATGGACCTGGATAATATCAAACTTATGTTGAGCGAAGCAGAATCGCTTGCCGATGTCGACACGGAGACTTATTTCGCCAAACTGCAAAAGGCCTTTCTATTCATGCGCATGTCGGGCAACACCTTGTTGGAATCAGCGGAAGGACGATGCAACCGATGTCACCCCGGAGTGGCGTCCTTTACCTTCAAAGGAGACAATATTCCTTGGCACATCAGCTTCTTGTTTCATGTAAAAGACAATAAGGTGGTTGATGTGCATGAATGCCACGCCATGTGGACCATGTTTCCTGAGCTTGACGGCGGACTTCAGCTACATTTGGATGAACCGGATTTCTTGTTCGAGGATGCGGACGGAGGGATGGATGATCCGCCGTTTTGATGTTTTTTTTTAACCGCAGAGGCGCAGAGAGACGCAGAGAGACGCAGAGTTTTAAACTAATATAATCTTTGCGTCCCTCTGAGCCTTAGCGGTTAAATACACCCTCTCATCGAAGGAGCGTCACACTACCCGACCGTTCATACACCTGTCCATCCTTGCCGGTGGCGTTTATCCTATAGTCATAGACGCCATCAGGGTAACTGTAGCCATTGTCACTAAATCCTAACCAACCGGGATCGATAGAATTTGTTTGGAAGAGCAGCTCACCCCAACGGTTGTAGATGTGCATCTCAAACGTGGCGATATTCTCGGCCACCACAGTAAATAAATCATTGATCCCATCGAAGTTCGGGGTAAAGCAACCCGGGATAATGAGACGCGATTCGTTGGGCTGAAGGGTAAGCGCCAGCGTGTCGGTGGCTATAAAACCACCGCTGCTCACTGCAGTAACCAAAACGGAATACTGACCTGCTTCGGTGAACAGATGTCCAAACGTCTCGTTGGTGGAAACTAGGGCATCATTCAGCACCCACTCATAGGAGGCCACCGCGCTGGTTGCCAAGAGCGAAAACGTAGTCGACCAGGGCGCAACATCGGATAGTGTAAAGGGCGAAATCTCGATGGCAAAGGGAACCCCGGTTACATCCCAGGAACAACTTGCGTTGTTGAACGAGGCCGATTGCCAGCACGCGAGGCTCGGTTGCTCAGGTTGGGTTCCTGCAACCTCCCAACTGCAAGTTACCTCGTCGAAAGTTGCCGTTTCATAGCAAGCCGTAGCGGGCGCAACAGGCTGCGTTCCGAGCACATCCCAAGAGCAGGTGGTGGTGTTGAATACAGCCGTTTCATAACAGGCAACTTGCGGTTCTTGCGGCTGCGTGCCGATGTTCTCCCAATTGCACAGGGTTGTATTGAAGTTAAAA
>JBKCGW010000501.1:0-3973 GCA_046303175.1 Flavobacteriales bacterium | reverse complement strand
AAAGACATGCAGCGTTGGTCATTCAACTTGCAGGTGTTCTTTTTGAAGAGTCGTTTTCGCCAAATTATGGAGCTCAAAAAGAGCGGAAAGAAGATTGTGCAGGATCGTACGATCTACGAAGACGCTCAAATTTTTGCTCCCAATTTGCACGCGATGGGTTTGATGACCACGCGTGATTTCGAAAACTATGTAGATCTGTTTAACGTGATGGATGAGTTCATCACACCGCCGGATTTGCTCATCTTTTTGCGCGCTTCGGTACCGGCGTTGGTTGACAACATTGGTAAGCGCGGACGTGAATACGAAGAGGCTATTCGCCTCGATTACTTAACGCGTCTCAACGAACGTTACGAAGCGTGGATCAGCACCTACAACAAAGGCAAGATGCTCGTGATCGATATTGACGACAACCGTTTCCACGAGAAGCCTGAAGACCTTGGTAAGATTATCGCGGGTATAGATGGGCAGTTGCATGGACTTTTTAAGTGATGAGTGGCGAATGGCGAGTGACGAATGGCGAGTTATTGAAACCCAATCATATAATAGGAGAATAAAAAAAAGCGGTGATATCACCGCTTTTTTTATTTCATCGAAGACGAGTTATTCGCCACTCGCCACTAGTCAATCGCCATTATTTCTTTCCCTGCAAATTCACAGTCATGATCACCTCGTTCTTAATCATGTTGTCTCCGAGGTTATCAAAGAATTTGTCTGAGCCGTAGCGCACATCAAATTGTGAGCGGTCGAATACGAATCCACCGCCAACGTTGATGCCTTCGCCATTAGGAGCAACTACTAAGGTGCAATTTAAATCATGCGTGATACCCTTGATGGTGAGCTTTCCAACTACATCGTAGTTGATTGCATTTTTCTTGGTTCCGGAAACAATGGTGTATACAGCCTCGCCATGTTTCGCAGTGTCGAAGAAATCGGCGCTCTTGAGGTGACCTTCAATCTTTGTCTTCTCATTGCCCGTGAGGTCGGTATTGGTGAGCGTGTTCATGTCGATTACGATTTCACCGCCGGTTATAGCACCACCCGAGATTACCACGTTCCCGCGCTTCACTAGGATAGCACCTTGGTGCTTTTTGCCTACAATATTTTCTCCTCTCCAGGTGAGTGATGAGGTAGCAACATCAATCGTGAAGTTACCATCGCCTGCCGGCTTCAGGTTGGTAGCATTTTCTGCACTCTGAATGGTTACCATGGAGGTATCGCTGATACCACTCTTGATAGCCAGTTTGCAACGCTGGTAGTCGGCCTCGTATGCAGAGTCCTTGCGGAGCTCTTTACACTTGGCGTAGTCGGGACTGTTCATGTCTTCAACAGAAGCGCAATTGCACGCATCGAATTGAGTGAGGCCACCCTTGGTTGATTCGCCGCACGATGCCATCAGCAGTGCAGCGCCGAATGCGATAATAGAGGTTTTTACGAAGTTCATGTATTCAATTGTTTTTAGTGAGCAATAGTATCGGTTGTTGTCATGTGATACGAAGTAGTGTCTCCTTCTGCGTGCGTGCACTCTGTCTTCTTGTCTTTGCAGCATGAAGAACCTTCACCATGCGTACATTCCATTTTCTTACCATCAGTGCAGCAAGCTTCCTTACCATGCGCGTGTTCACCCAAAAGTGGAGCGAGTGTCAAACCAACCAGGCAAGACAATTTGATAAGAATGTTCATCGAAGGACCTGAAGTGTCTTTGAATGGATCACCCACGGTATCACCTACCACAGCAGCTTTGTGTGGTTCAGACTTCTTGTAGAAAATTTCTTTTTTGCCATTCACTTCGATTTCAACACCTTTCTCGAATGACTTCTTAGCGTTGTCCCAAGCACCACCTGCGTTGTTTTGGAAGATCGCCCACAACACACCGCTCACGGTAACGCCGGCCATGTAGGCTCCGAGAGCCTCAGCACCCATAACCAATCCGATAACGATTGGAGTTACGATGGTGATTACACCCGGCAACATCATTTCGCGCAAAGCGGCACGCGTAGAAATCTCAACACACTTGCTGTATTCCGGCTTGCCCTTTCCTTCCATAATACCCGGGATTTCGCGGAACTGACGACGCACTTCATTCACCATGTCCATAGCAGCTTTACCTACCGAGTTCATAGCAAGTGCAGAGAATACTACGGGAATCATACCACCGATGAACAATGCTGCGAGCACTTTCGCGTCGAAGATGTTGATACCGTTGATACCTGTGAAGGTCACATAAGCAGCGAAAAGCGCCAATGCAGTAAGAGCAGCAGAAGCAATCGCGAAACCTTTACCGATAGCAGCGGTAGTGTTCCCTACTGAGTCGAGGATATCTGTCTTCTCACGAACGTCAGCAGGAAGCTCGCTCATTTCAGCTACACCACCTGCGTTGTCGGCAATCGGACCAAATGCATCGATTGCAAGCTGCATGGCAGTGTTGGCCATCATTGCAGAAGCAGCGATACCTACACCGTAGAAACCTGCCAATGCATATGCACCCCAAATAGCGCCTGCGAAAAGGATAACAGGCATTGCAGTTGAAAGCATACCCATACCCAAACCGGCGATGATGTTGGTAGCAGCACCGGTAGCTGATTTCTGCACGATGCCCATTACAGGCTTCTTACCCAAACCGGTGTAGAACTCAGTGATGTAAGAAATAGCTGCACCTACGAACATACCGATCAATACGGCGAAAAACACGTTCATAGAGGTGGTAGTCGTAGTGCTGTATTCACCTGCGTTGAACACCTGAATGCTCATTTCAGCAGGCAAGCACATATTGATGAGGAAGTAAGAAGCAACCAGTGAAAGACCAATTGACAACCAGTTACCCAAATTGAGTGCGCCTTGCACTGCGTTAATGGTAGCTTTACCAGTGTCAGAAACTCGCACGAAGTAACTTGCTAGAATGGAAGCCAAAAGCCCGATAGCTGCAATTAAAAGCGGTAAGAAAATTGGTCCAAGACCATTAAATGGAATACCTGCGATGGAGCCATCGTTGGCTTCCATGAAGTCACGGATCACATAGTTACCCAATACCATAGATGCCAACACGGTAGCAACGTATGAACCGAACAAGTCGGCACCCATACCGGCTACGTCACCTACGTTATCACCTACGTTATCGGCGATGGTAGCAGGGTTACGTGGATCGTCTTCAGGAATACCGGCTTCTACTTTACCTACCAGGTCAGCGCCTACGTCGGCAGCCTTGGTGTAAATTCCACCACCTACGCGAGCGACGAGGGCGATACTTTCAGCACCTACCGAGAATCCGGCAAGAACTTCTAACACACGAGTCATCATGTCAGTGGCAGAGTAGGTAACACCATTGATTGTTTGAGGTCCCCATGTACCATTCATGAAATATTGGAAGAACAGGATGAACAGCATGCTCAATCCGAGTACAGCCAAACCGGCAACACCCAGACCCATAACGGTTCCACCTGTGAAAGAAACTTTCAATGCTTTTGAAAGCGAAGTACGCGCTGCTTCTGTAGTGCGCACATTGGCTTTTGTAGCGATGCGCATACCGAAGAAACCGGCCAATGCGCTGAATACTGCACCAATCACAAAGGCAACCACGATGAGCCAGTGTGAAGTAACCACCATTTGCGAAAGCACACCTAAGGCTGCACCCGCTATCACCACGAATATGGCGAGGATTTTATACTCTGCTTTAAGAAACGCCATAGCGCCTTCCGCAACATAGCCGGCAATCTCTTTCATGCGGTCGTTACCCGCGTCTTGCTTGCTAACCCAGGCCGACTTGATGGCCATAACAATAAGGCCCAAAACTCCGAGGGCCGGAACGATGTAAATCAAACTGTCCATTGATGTGATATAATTGGTTTCGTGTTGGTTATGGAATGCTTTTTCAACATTCGGGGCGCGAATATAAGGGAAAATCGGGCTAATGGGTACTGGTTACTGGTTACTGGGTACTGGGTACTGGGTACTGGGTACTGGGTACTGGGTACTGGGT
>JBKCGW010000500.1:0-20387 GCA_046303175.1 Flavobacteriales bacterium | reverse complement strand
TATTCATACCGATAGAGAAGTGGAACTGCCCACGTGCCATATTCGGATACGCAGGTATATCATCGAGTCTCCATCCGTAGTCAAATCCAAGCAATCCGAACATTGGCAGGAAGATTCGCAAACCGGTTCCGGCCGATCGATACACTTGGTAGGGGTTGAATAACCGCATATCGCTCCAAGTATTGCCCGCCTCAGCAAATGCCATCATAAAAATAGTAGCGCTCGGATTGGTAGAGAGCGGGTAACGCAGTTCTGCGCTGTATTTCGCAATCGCAGGTGCTCCTGTGTTCTGATTCGGTGATGTAAGGGTCAAATCATCGTAGCCGCGCAGGTTAACGATTTCTCGTCCATCGAGCAAGAAGCCACTGAGGTAAACACCACCCAAGTAAAAACGCTCGAAAGGCGTAAGACCGAGGTCTTTGTTGTAAGATCCAATAAATCCGAGACCCACATTGGTGTGCAATACAAACTTGCGGTCTTTGTGCTTGTTGAGCGCTGTATACCAATGGGCTGTGATTTTCATTTTGTAGTACTCCACCAACTTGAAGCGCTCTTCTAAGCTCATGTTCTCGTAGTCAAACGATTTTCCACCAAAACGTTCTGCAAAGAACTTATAAGGAGGAGTTAGCTTGGTCGTAAGGGTTATTTGTGAGCCATAGGTGGGGTAGATAGGCTCGCTGGTGGAACTGCGGGAAATGGTGAAATTGTAAGCAAGGTTATTGGCTATACCATTCGTGAAATCTCCGAAGAATGCTCGATAATTATTGAGGATGAACTTCTGGTACGAGACTCCCGTGTAGAGCACGAAATAGTCGTCGGGCTTTTGAAGGCGTGTACCAATGTTGATGGCACCACCAATTACCTTCAATTCTTGGAGGTTCGGGTTGTCATCACCTACTTCATAATTTTCACGCAAGAACGAATTGTTATCGAGATCGCTTTGGCGCAGCTTTTTAAACTGTCCGTTGGTTTGGCGTGAAATACTCGAGGATACGCTCAACGAGGTTGGTTTCTTTCCTCCCAACCAGGGCTCTGTGAACGAGATGTTGTAGGCTTGAAAAAACGTACCGTTCGAAGAAGCACTCAGCGCCAGTCGCTGTCCGTCGCCTGTGGGCAGTGGACTCCACGCTTCTTTCTTGAAGAAGTTGCGCATGGAGAAATTCGTGAAGCTCAATTGAAGCGAACCCACAACGCGTCCACCTCCCCAGCCACCGCTGAGCTGTATCTGGTCGTTGGGTTTTTCCTCCAACACGTATTCTAGATCCACAAGTCCTTCATCGGGGCGCGGGTTGGTGCGCACATCAAAAGCTTCTTGGTTGAAATATCCCAACGATGCCAATTCTCGCTGGGTTCGAATGATGTCGCTGCGGTTGAAGAGCTCACCCGGACGTGTACGGATTTCACGGAAAATCACATGATCGTTGGTCTTTGTATTCCCGCTGATGGCAATCCTACCAATTCGAAACTGCTTGCCTTCATTCATGCGCACCTCGATGTCGATGCTATCGGGCTCTACCAGTGTTTCAACAGGAAATGCGTAGAAGGCCAGGTAACCATCATCGGTATAAAGCGATGAAAGATCAATGCCTTGCGGATTGAAATTGAGGCGTGTTTCAAGCTGCTCAACATTGTAGATATCGCCACGACGAATATTGAGCACACTATCGAGCCTGCCCGTGGTGTATTTCGTGTTGCCTACAAAGTTGATGTTGCGGAAATAGAAGCGCTTGTCTTCTTCAATCTTCATGTAAATGCCAACGCGTTCGCTGTTGATGGTATACACGGAGTCGTATGCAATCTTGGCATTGCGGAAGCCCTTCTTGTTGTACTTGGCAATGATTTTCTGCTTGTCTTCTTCGTATTTCTCTTCCATGAATTTGGAAGATTTAAAGACACGCGACCAATCGCGCTCTTTGGTTTCTTTCATCGTACGCTTGATAGCCGATACGCTCATAACCGGCTTCATTTTTTTGCCTTTAATGAAAAGAAAATCCTTTTTTTCCTGAGCAATACCGGCACCTTCAATGATAATTTCTTCAATCTTGACGCGATCTCCACGATTGACGTCAAACTCAAGTATAACTCCGTTTTGAAGAGTCGGATCTTCGCGTTCGGTAATAGTTGTGCTCGCGGAATAATATCCTTTATCGATGTAGTAATCCCTGATGGTTTTCTTAGCGTTGTTCTTGACGTTGTCGGTGCTAATTGTCATGGTCCGCAAGTCGAGTTTCTCGCGCAAGTTATCGGCCTCCGATTTTTTAATTCCATTGATGACGTATTTGGTCATGCGCGGTGATTCCTTCAAGCTAATCACCAGAAATACTTCGTTGCCTCGAAACTCTGCCGCATACACCCCGATATCGGTAAATAGCTTTTGCTTCCAGAGTTTGCGCACAGCATCCGAGATGTCATCGCCTGGAATAGTAACCTCGTCACCTTCCTGCAAACCGCTGAACAATTTGATGGCCTGTACATCGGTGTATTGTGCGCCAACGACGGTAATACCGGCGATGCGATAATTGAGTGGCGCCGCATAGTCAACCTGATTGCCGATGATGGTTTGAGCGTTTGTACTGCATACAGAGAGCAGCAAAAAAACAAGTAGCATGAGCGCTCTGTTTCCTGCAAATTGCCAACGTATGTATTGCTCTGTCATAGCGTTTGTATTCGAGTCTGTTGTTATGCTAATGGAGTGGTGGTAGGCTTAAGTGCTTCAGCAGCCAATTGCTCGGAAGTTTTGCCAAAACGACGCTCGCGCGATTGATAATCTACCAATGCTGCGAAGAAATCTTCTTCTCGGAAGTCGGGCCAAAGTGTAGGGGTGAAATACAACTCCGAATAAGCAATTTGCCACAGCAAAAAATTGCTGATGCGTTCCTCGCCACTGGTGCGTATGAGCAACTCGGGATCGGGAAACGCAGCAGTAGACAATTTGGATGCGAATAGAGCATCGGTAATTTCTTCCGGTTTCAGGCCTTCCGCAACGATCTTCTGAACGGCATGAGTAATTTCCCAGCGTGCGCTGTAATTGAGCGCAAGAATTAGGTTTACCCGAGAGTGTTTGGCTGTGTGGTCAATTGCTCGTTGTAGCTCACTATGGCAGTCATTGGGGAGTTTTTCCAAATCGCCTATGGCATGCAGTCGCACTTGGTTTTCATCGAGCTCCGGCAATTCGCCCACGATGGTATGCACCAGCAAGTTCATCAAGGCGTCCACTTCTTCTTTGGGACGATTCCAGTTTTCGGTAGAAAATGCATACAGAGTGAGGTATTCGACACCGCTTTTTGTGGCAGCCTTGAGTGCTGCTCGAACCGATTCTACGCCGTGTGAATGCCCGAAAATCCGTTCCTTTCCAAGGCTTTTTGCCCAACGGCCATTACCATCCATAATGATGGCAACATGTTGGGGAACCCTTGATTTGTCGATTTGGTCAAGTAAACTCATTCAATCCTGCTCGGAACAGTCTTTCCGTAACGCGCAAAAATACGGGTTTATGGCCCCGAATCGGATTGCTAAAAAAGGTTGAAAAATGAAGTTATCGACTATTCGTGCTCCCAGCAGGTGGTGGCTTTTCGGTCGAGGCGAATATTGAGGGAAACCATCGAGAAGAAATAAAAGTCTTTTCTTCCGGAATCTCCGCGCTGCAGGCCGCCGTTGTTATTGCCCGCTGTATTGGGAATTTCTTGTTGAAGGCTTCTGTCGGATAAAAGCGCCGCCAACTCGCCGTTGAGATCGGCCAGCAAGCCGGGGTCCACGTATTTGCCCGAGATATCGTCAAAATAGTCTGTCCAGGTTTTTCTCACGCCCCATTCGATGCTAAGACCGAAAACAGCAAATAGGTTGGTCTTCACACCTGCACCAAATGGCACGGAAAACATGGTTGTTTTGTATTTCTCGTCACCAAATTCGGTACCCTGTCCTTCCGTTCCCAGTGGCTGCAACTCATACCAGGTGCCTCGGTATTGAGCCATGGGTCGCATGCGGTAGTAGGCCAGTCCACCGAATAGGTAAGGTGAAACAGGAAACTTCCGATTGCCGAGTTGATAATTGAAAAAATTCAGTTCGCCTTGCAAGCTTCCTTCAATGATTTGATTGCGGAAACTCAAGTTTCGGTTGCGGATCCAGGGATCGTCACTGTCTGAATCCCATGCTTCAACCACGTGGTAAAGCACACTCGATTTTAATGTCCAGCGACGATTGAAGTTGTTGCGAAAAGAAATACCGCCACCACTTTTTAAGCGAGTTCCGAAATGCTTGTAGGGATTTACTTCACCGATGTAATAACTAGTACCATAGATGAGCCCCACGTCCTTGCTGCGCTCGAATTTGTTCTTTTGAGCAAAACCGGGAATAGCAACCACCAACACCAACAGTGTGAATGCAGTCTTCATGAGTATTGCAACGAGGCGCGTTTTCATCTATTGCCCTTCTACGGGGTTTGATTCAAAAGGTTCGGTTCAATGGCGTTTACTTCTGGCATCGAGTCCCCACCCCATTTTTTGGCGGATTGTATTGAAGAACCCGAAGCCTGGTAAACTCACCAAATGAAATTCGAAATTAGCACGGGTGAGGTCGATAATGGTTTCGTTGTCAATAACAAACGAGCGACTATCCAACGTGAGCGCAAAATGCGGTTCACGACCTTCCGCACGCAGGGATACCTTGCCGGTGTTGGGCAACACGAACGGACGCACATTCAGGTTGTGAGGTGCGATAGGTGTGAGTATTACGTTGTTGCTTTCAGGTAAAACGATGGGGCCTCCGCAGCTGAGTGAGTAGGCCGTTGAACCCGTTGGAGTAGCTACGATGAGCCCATCGGCCCAGTAGGTGCTCATGAATTGATCGTTGACGTATGCATGAATCGTAATCATGCTGCTTCGCTGTTTGTTGGTGATGGTCACATCATTCAACGCGTAAGGGAAGTCACCGAAATCCTGCTGAGCGCTTCGCACTTCGATGAGCGAGCGCTTGTCGAGCGTGTAGTCTTTGTTTACCAGCGATTCGATTGCATGGTCGATTTCATCACCGGAAATAGGAGAAAGGAATCCCAATCGGCCGGTGTTAATCCCCAAAACGGGAATGCGGGTATCGCGAATGATGGTGGCTGTTTCCAGCAACGTTCCGTCGCCTCCCACACTAACCAAATAGGAAGCTCCTTGCAATTCTTCTGTGGTGCTGAAAATCTCGATAACACTGGGTAGTGTGACCTTTTGACTTAAAAACATGTAGAACTTTTCGTATACCAAAATGCCAATTCCACGGCGCACCATCGAGTCGAGCAGCTTTTCAATGCTGTCGGTAAATTCATCATCAAAGCGCTTACCGTAGAGGGCGATTTTCACACGTGCAGGGTTTGAGGGGCAAATTAACAAAGAAGCCATTCGCAATTACGAATGGCTTCAACAGATTTTCAACGCGGTGTTAAACCCGTTATATGTTTAATATTCTCATCAATTCGTCGTAGCGTTTGCGCAAATCTTCCGTGTAGGCCAATTCCTGGAAGGAAGCCTTAATGAAATATCCAAATCGCTCGAAGCTGCTCAGGATGGCGTTCATGTCAGGCTGATTAATCTTGATATTCACCTCTATCTTACCGCCTTCGCCCGGGCTAACGGTGGTGCTTAGAATCTTGGCGTTGTTTTCTTCAATGATGCGAGAGATTTGTTGCATGCTGTAATCCTTGTCCCACATTTCCAGCACCACGATGCCACCTCGCTGATTGGCTCCTTGCATTTCGCTGGTTTTCTCCAGCAAATCCTCCAACCGAATGGAGCCGAGGTAATTATTTTCGGCGTCAACGACAGGCACGATGCTGAGTCTGTGTTCGCCTGCAACTTTCAAAACATCCAAAATATGAGCATCTTTCAATGCTTGAGCGCGCAATAGTGGCAGGCCAGCCGAATCGCCTTGAAGGCTTTCCAAATCCATCAATGAATCTTCGGAAATGAGACCGAGCAGCTTTCCATTCTCCACGACGGGAAGATGCGAAATCCTGAACTGATCCATTAAATCCAATGCATTCATGGGTTCGTCCTGCGCGCAAAGCGAGGGAACTTCGGAGGTCAAGAGCTTTTGGGCAGTTATCACGGGAGGTTGTTTTGTGTTTCTCGGATGTTAAACAGAGATTTCGGGTTAAAAGTTGCATTTTACGGGGTCCAAACCCTCCAAAATTTGGTAACTTATCCACATAGGGAGGTGATTCAGAATAGACGGCCGGAAAATCCTGAAAATGCCTGCTTTTGCTGAAGTCGGTTTACTCCTTTCTTTGCACAAAGAACATCATGACCAAACTAAGTGTAAACATCAACAAAATCGCTACTCTGCGTAACGCCAGAGGAGGCAATGTGCCCGATGTGCTGGAGGCAGCAAGGAGGATTGAGCGGTTTGGAGCCGATGGGATCACGGTGCATCCTCGTCCCGACGAACGTCATATTCGCCGCAGCGACGTATTTGGATTGAAAGAAGTGGTTACCACCGAGTTTAATATTGAAGGGTATCCTTCCGAAGATTTTATGCGCATGGTTCTCGATGTTAAACCACATCAGGTTACGCTCGTGCCAGACCCACCGGATGCCATCACCTCCAATGCAGGATGGGATGTCATAACCCATCGTGTTTTTCTGTCGGGTATTGTGGACCGATTGAAGTCGGCCGGAATTCGAGTAAGCATCTTTCTAAACGCTGAGCCCGCTCTGGTTGAGCCCGCTGTTGCAACAGGAACGGATCGTATTGAGTTGTATACGGAATCGTATGCGGTGAATTACAGTGTCGACAAGGCAGCGGCGATAAAGCCGTTTGCGGAGACGGCACTTGCTGCATTTGAGCATGGATTGGGAGTGAATGCAGGGCATGACTTATCGTTCGAAAACCTCCGCTATTTCGCGGCAGGTGTCCCACATTTGCTCGAAGTTTCTATTGGGCATGCGCTCATCAGTGATGCACTGTATTGGGGTCTCGAAAACACAGTGAATTTGTATAAACGAGAAGCATTGGGATTATGAAGCTCTTTCATCGGGTCGTTGGGGATGGTCCGCCCTTGCTGATCTTACATGGCTTGTTTGGAAGTTCGGATAACTGGCAAACCCATGCACGCACGTTTGCTCAAACGCACACGGTTTATTTGATTGACCAGCGAAACCACGGTCATTCGCCGCATGATGGTGAAATGAATTACGACGCCATGGCGCATGACTTGTTCGAGCTCGTGGCCGATTTGGGTTTACGGGATGTGCGTTTAATCGGACATTCGATGGGGGGTAAAACCATTATGCGCTTTGCTCAGCAATATGGTTTTTTGATTGAACGCATGGTGGTGGCGGATATGGGAATAAAGGCTTATCCGCCGCATCACGACGAGGTTTTCAAAGGTTTGTTTGCCGTGAATGTTGAGCAGTGCCCTTCACGCAAGGACGCCGAGGCTCGATTGGCTACCTATGTTTCGGATTCCGGGACCATGCAGTTTTTGCTGAAAAACCTTTACTGGGCGGAGCCGGGCAAGTTGGCATGGCGTTTCAACTTGGATGTATTGTATGCAGAACGGGCGAATTTGATGGCTGCGTTGCCGGATGAACGAATAGATACGCCATCCCTCTTTCTCACCGGAGGCAAAAGTCACTATGTTCCTGAAGCCGATCAAGCGTCGATTCTGCGAATGGTTCCGCATGCCGATTTTACAACGATGCCAAATTCAGGACACTGGCTACATGCTGATGATCCGACAGCATTCATGGATCATTGCCTTAGCTATTTTATGTCTTGATTATTTTCAGATAGCATAAGGTGTGTACATTTGCGACGTATACCGAAACACTATGAGCAACGATAAAAAAATTCTTGTACCAACCGATTTTACGAAAGTTAGCGACACTGCTATTGAGCACGCTTTGTTGGTGGCAAGCACGATTAAGGCTTCTATTCACGTAATGCACGTGGTGGACAATAAGAACCACATAGCTGAAGCACGCCTGAAGCTGGATGCTCTTCGTGAGCGCGTGAAGCGCGAGAACAATGTTGAAATTAGCGTTATTGCTCGCATTGGCAGCATCTTCGAAGATATCGATAAAGTAGCCGTGGAGATTGAGGCCAACCTCATCATCATGGGTACACACGGAATGCGTGGTATGCAGTTCCTCACCGGAAGCCGCGCCTTGAAAATCGTTACTGAAAGTTCAGTTCCTTTTATCGTTGTGCAGGAGCGCGATATTCGCGATCATGGTTACCGTAAGTTGGTTGTGCCACTCGATTTGCACAAGGAGACAAAGCAAAAGCTGAGTCTTGTTGCCGACATGGCGAAGTATTTCGGTTCTGAGGTTCACTTGATTTCTCCGGGCGAAACGGACGAGTTCCTTCGCAATCAATTGGAGCGAAATATCATTTTCGCCAAAGAATACTTAGAAGAGAAGGGAATACCTTACAATGTTGAGATTACGGAAAACAAGTCAGACGATTTTGTGCGTGACCTTCTCAAGTACGCTGCGGGTATCGACGCCGATTTGATTTGCATCATGAACTTCTACGATAACAGCATCATGAGCTTCTTCAGCAGTAATTACGAGCAGCAGGTTATTACCAACGAGGCTCAGATTCCTGTGTTATGCGTGAATCCGGTTGATACCTATGTAGTAGATCGCGCGATTTTCTCGCATTAATGATCGACGTGTTTTTCGATGTATTTGATGAATTCTCCGGCAATATCTTTTTGCGTTGCTCCTTCGATGCCTTCAAGACCCGGTGAAGAATTTACTTCGATGATGAGCGGTCCGCGGTCGCTTTGAAGCATGTCAACACCCGCAATGCCCAACCCAAGTGCTTTGGCTGCTTTGATGGCAGCAATTTCCTCTTGACGAGAAAGTGTAATTACTTCTGCTGTTCCTCCACGATGCAGGTTGGAGCGAAACTCTCCTTCTTTCGCCTGGCGTTTCATAGCTCCCACTACTTGTCCGTCAATAACGAATGCACGTATGTCGGCTCCTTTGGCTTCGCGGATGAACTCTTGAACGATTACGCGCGCCTTCAGTCCGTTGAAAGCTTCCATTACACTAATAGCGGCTTTGTCATTGTCGGCCAACACCACGCCTAAACCTTGTGTTCCTTCCAGTAGTTTAATGACCACCGGAGTTCCGCCCACCTCAGCCAGAATCTTATCGACGTCTTTGGAGTAATTGCTAAAGACGGTTTTAGGCAAACCGAGTCCTGCGCGTGAAAGAATCTGCATGCTTCGCAGTTTATCGCGCGAGCGCACCAAGGCTTGTGATTCCACAGCGCTGAAGACGTGCATCATTTCGAACTGGCGCACTACGGCTGTTCCGTAAAAAGTCACAGAGGCGCCAATGCGGGGAATAATAGCATGCACATTCGAAATCTCTTCTCCCTTGTAGATGACTTTCGGTTTCTTCTTTTCGATTACCAGGTTGCACTTCAAGTGATCGAGCACGCGCACATTATGGCCGTGCTGTTCACCGGCTTCAACAAGGCGACGTGTGCTGTAGAGTTTAGGGTCGCGAGAGAGAATAACAATATTCATGAGAAATAAACTGGAGGCGAAAGGTAAATCGGGTCGTTGTTAGGTAGGTGTTAAAGATGCGTGAATGTTATGCAAATAACGAATAACACGCATCAATATGCTTGGGGTCATTGGCATGTGCACTTCCAAAGGTGCGGGCAGCTGCGCTGTATGCTGCGTATTCATCTGCCGACATCGTGTAACAGTTTTTCAGTACTGCGACAAATGATGATTCTTGAAGCGGCAAATCCCAACCTGCCTGCACGTCACGTAGGTTGCGCCACGGAGTTCGGTCGCTGATAATAACAGGTTTTCCGAGCTGCAACGCTTCGGCAATTGCATGTCCGAAATTCTCTCCCCATGTGGTCATGTAGAAAAAGTGCGCCTTTTGCAGTGCCGATGGGATATCAGCGGGTGCTATTTCTCCGGGAAATGTGATACATGCACCTTCGATTGTGGCTGCTATTGATTTGCACTCCTCGAGGTATTCAGCGTGCTGCTGTGTTCCATAGAAATCGCATTCTAACCCTGCTCCCAGTGCGCTTGCTTTTAAGTAGTGCAACGCTTCGCGTATGCCTTTTTCTTCGCTAATGCGCGCTATGCAGACCAGCTTGAGTTGGTGCTCTTCTTTCGGAGTGATGTGTTTGTTGTCTTCAATAATCGATGCCAGATTGGGAGCAACCACCACGTTGCAGGATGATCCATAGTGCTGCTTTATTTCACTTGCTTCTTCAGCATTCGTCGCGTGCCAGCGTATTCCCTTGAACCAGCCCAGTATGCGGGAGACAAAAAGAAACACCTTTTTCTTGCGCGCCTTGATGGAAAGTGCGCCCGGCTTAAGCATTCCACGCGGAGCCAGAACACATTTTTGAGCTAAGCCCAAGCCTCGCGCAACGCGCAGCGGCATCAGACTGAAGATGGGTGAAAAGAGCGAATTGAAATACAGGAAATCGAAAGTTTGTTCTCCTAATATGTTCTTCACAAACGCAGGAGTAACTTCTTGCTCGTGCATATAACACACGCGCACATGCGGTTGATGTTCGGTCCAAACACCGGGTGTTATTCCCTCATAAGGTGTTGTGCTGTGATGATCGGTGATGCGTGTCACGATCCAAAAATCAAAGTCGAGCGCGTAGACCAAATTGGCTAATGAGCGAATAGGGCCGCCTGCTTTGTAACCGGGCAAAAACCAATCGCTAAAGACCAGTATTTTCTTTCTAGTGCGCATGCTGTTGTTTTACCCAATGACCCAACACAACCAATGGCCAAATTCGCGACCAGGTAATGCTCTTATCACCGTTGAGGAATCGACGCCATAATTCTTCGACACCCGGATAGTGCAGGGCTTCAACTTGCTGAAGCGCGCTTAATTGTTCTTCACAAAAGGGTCGTAGTTCGTTCTTCATCCACACCGCCCATGGAAAGGTGAATCCCATTTTGGGGCGGTCAATTATTTCACGCGGAATCAAATCACCAACTGAAGCTGTAAGCAATTCCTTCGGTGTGTGAGGATATTTAAATGAATCGCCAACTCCCAAAACAAACTCAATGAGTCGGTGGTCGAGGAAGGGAACTCGGATTTCTAATGCATGAGCCATGCTCATTTGATCGGCATCACGCAACAACACGTTTTGCATGTAGGTCGATATTTCGAGCACACTTACTTTTGAAAGTGTAGGCATGCGCAACCCCGCTACCGCATTGGCGAGTAGCTGAACTCCATTGGGTTCGGAAGAGGTTGTCTTGAGCAGATTTTTTATTTCACGTTCGTACAACACCTGTCGTGTTAACGGATAGAAATGAGCAAGGTCTACACGCTCCTGGGCCAGCGCTGCAGCAAGTTTTTCGCTGGCTGCCGAAGGCTTGACGGCGCGCAACAGTGCTCCAATATTTTGGCGAATGGGCTTGGGCATGCGGTTCATCCATTCATTTTTTTCCAGCGATTTCATGCGCCGAAAAACATCGTATCCCGCAAATACCTCGTCGCCACCCAATCCACTGAGCGCCATTTTCACTCCGGCCTCGCGTGTTGCTTTCGACACAACATACGTGTTTGGACCGTCACCGCTGGGATGATCCATCGCCTGCAGTGCCTCGGGAACCATGCTTAGAAAGTGTTGGGCATTCAGTTGTATGGCAGTGTGCTTGGTGTTGAAGCGCTTCGCAATGAGCTCCGAATAGGGACTTTCATCGTAGGCTTGCTCTTGAAAGGTGATGGAGAAGGTGTTCACGGGGTGGCGTGAAATTTTGCTCATCAAACCCACCACAATACTCGAGTCGATTCCTCCCGAAAGAAATGCGCCAAAGGGAACATCGGCTCGCATGCGCAACTCCACACTCGAGGTGAGCAGATCGTTGATACGATTATGAATACTCGACTTCGATTCATTTCCTTCCAGCTTCACTCTGCTATCCACCAAATCCCACCAACGTTCTGTATGAATTCCTTTTTCGTCAATGATCATTCGGTGACCCGGCATCAGCATGTAAACACCCTCGATGATGGTGTTGGGTGCATGCACGGTTTGATAGCGCAGGTAATCGGCTAGCGCGGCGCTGCTTATTTTTCGATCTATCCATTCGGTCGAAAGAACGGCGCGCAATTCGGATGCAAACACAAGCCCTTCATCCGTTTCTGAGTAGTAAAGAGGCTTCACACCAAGTCGGTCGCGAGCAATTAGTAATTGCGCCCGCTGCTCATCCCACAAGGCAAAGGCAAACATGCCGAAGAAATGCTTCACGCAATCGATCCCCCATTTCTTATAGGCTGCCAGAATTACTTCTGTGTCGGTTTGCGTTGTAAATACGTGAGTACTTTCAAGCTCTTGGCGCAACTCGAGGTAGTTGTAAATCTCCCCGTTGAAGACCAACACTAAACTGCTGTCAGCATTGTGAAACGGCTGGTTACCGGCAGCAGACGTGTCAATGATGGAAAGACGCCGATGTCCGAGCACACAGTGGTTGTTGGCCCATATCCCTTCGGCATCGGGCCCGCGATGTGCAATCAATCGATTCATGGTGCGAACTTTTTCTTCGCACACTTCTCGATTTTTAAATCGTGCTATACCGCTAATTCCACACATGTTCTGCTAGCTATCGGGGTGCCAAGGTAATAGCGGAATGCAGCCAAGCAATAGGGGAAAAGCAAATTGGCGCTTAGGACATGATTCGCGCTAAATCATTCGCCCAAGTGGTGGGTGTAATATGCATGGCCATCTCTCGGCTTTTGGCGCCCATCACCGTCAATTCCGATTGACTATGCAACATAAGTTTAGCCATTGCTGCTTTCATTGCGTCTTGATGCGCAGAATTGAATAAATAGCCATTTACACCGTCTTCCAGAAAGGCTTCGGCAGCGCCAACGGCATTCGATAGAATGAGCGGGTAACCTGCAGCTGCAAATTCATGCGCTGCAACACCCCACGGCTCGAAGGTGCTGGGTAAAATGTAAGCGTTTCCTGTGGGCATGAAACTTAGTAACTCATCGGGTTGCATGAATCCATGATGCACAATGTGTGGAGATTGCATGCGTGTTTCCCAAAGCGGTCCGGTTCCTATGCAATGCAGCTCCCAATCGGGGAAGCGAGTTGAAGCTAATTCATGAAACGCTTGAAACAGCGGCTCAATAAATTTTTCCGGAGAATAACGGCCGGCGTAAACAAGACGTTTTTTGGTTTGTGCTTGAAGCTGCACGGTCGAAAATCGCGATACATCGCAGGAGTATGCGCCGCTGATGATTTGGTTTTCGTTGAATCCGAGGTGCAACGCAAATGCGCGTTGCTTACTGCCCGGCACAAAGGCATATTCAAACAGCGGACGAATAAACAAACGTCCATACAGGGCAGAAGCTTGCTGCTTGATGGACCCTTGCCATGCATTGTCGAATCCAAGTAGAGCCGGAGCCTTGCGTCCGCGCAATGCCTTCAAGTATCCCTTGTCAAACCAACCTCCGGTGAATATCAGGTTATAGTTGGAATCAGCAGCCATTCGGCATAATTCAACATCGCTGACTGTGTTGCGCGAGATGATGCGAATGCGAGAAGAATGCTTGAATTGAAAAGGAGCGTCGGCATGAACAGGATAGGCGATTACATCGGCTTCGACGTTGTGCTTCTGACACAATTCATCGAGACAGGCTATAAAGTAACCGGCCAATTCTTTATAAAGAACAAGAATTCTTTTCATCTTCGCTTCAAATAAACGCAGGATATGACGATTCAAAAGTATGAAGATTGGATGCGGCCGCAGGTAGTAGCGCTCTTCGATATGGAATACGCTACGGGCGAAGCTCAGTTCGATACATTGTTTGGAAAGTTCTATGAGCAAGATTTTCAGCGCAACCATTGCATACGAATCGTTGCGCTCGATGGCGAGAGGGTAGCGGGGTTTCAGTCATTTTTTTACTGGCCTGTAGTCATCAATGGAACTGCGTTGCAATCCTATCAAAGCGGCAATTCCCTCGTGCATCCCGATTACCGGGGGAAGGGATTGTTTGGTAAAATGCTCAACTACATCCATGAGCCGGGTAGCGGTTTCAACGCTGAACTGCTCATCGGATTTCCGGTTGAGGCCTCCTACAATTCATTCATTCGCAATGGATGGAAAAACCCGTTCAACTTACAATGGTTCATCAAGCCAATGAATCCGTTGCGCTCATTCTTCAGCAATCCCGAATCACAACTCCGAAAAGCTTGGGGGCAGAGAAATCCAATCGATTTTAGCTGCGATACTTCGCTCGTGCATGTCATTCAAAACACTCGTTTTGATGCGTATCGTTTTGCGTATGAAACAGGTGATTTTTTTCGGTTCACGTTCGAAAAAAATGGCATGAAGGCCTATTTCGAATTGAAGGCACAGCGAAGAAAAAAGGTAATCCGCGAATTGGTTATCGGTAAAGTTTTATCAACTCATATCGACTCGGATTTTCTTCAGCAAGCCATGCGAGCGCTCATTCGGGACGTGAAGCGAAATGCAAATTTTACGTTGATCAGTATTGCAGTCAACGATCAATCCGATAATCAATTGAATTGGGTGCGCTCGGTCGGTATGCGCCCCATCGAGAAGAAGATATACTTCATAGCGAAGGGCCCCAGCGCAGATTCCGTGCAGGACTGGAGCAACTGGTGGATGTTTAGAAGCGATATTGATACCTGGTAATGAAACAACAACTCATCAACCTTTACAAGGGAATTGCAGGGCAGCTGGAATACACCCTGCGCCCTTGGAAATACAGCAGCCGAGAGCTGATAGTGTTGTGCATGCACTCAACTCCGGTGGAACGCAGACAGCAATTTGAGCAATTGGTGAGTTTCCTGTTGCGTGAATTTCGTCCCTTGAATCCGTCTCAGCTCGACCCGTATTTTAAAGGAGAACTTTCTTCCGGACCCTATGTCCTTTTTACGTTCGATGATGGGTTGAAGAACAACGCGATGGCTGCTGAAGTCTTAGAGGCAAATGGTGTAAGAGCAGTGTTTTTTGTAGTACCCGACTTTGTTACTTCAGACCATCCGGAGGCCTATTATCGGGAGAACATTCGACGCGTGGTAGATTTCTCTATTGACCATGAGGTGGAAGATGTAACGCCATTCACTGTGCAAGAACTTCGCAACTTGTCAGATAGGGGTCATGCGATTGAGTCGCATACGATGTCTCATTTATTGCGGGCTAATTCTTCGCCGGAACAGATTACGCGAGAAGTTCAGACAAGTAGTGTGTGGATTGAGAAAAATATCGGCAGGAAGCCGATTGTTTTTTGTTCGCCTATACAAACCAATTTCTCGGTGAACTCCCAAGCAAAGCAGGAGATTGCGAAACAGTACCGATATCATTTCACAACCTTCCCCGGTCTCAATGACCAAGAGCTAAACACACAGTTGGTATTCCGCCGAAACATTGAGGTTCATTGGTCGTTGAGCAGAATTAAATATTCCCTGGGGAGAGTTGACCTTTCGCGCTGGAAGGGCGAAACTGCTCGATTTCAGCAGCTTTGATTTCGGCACGTTTGTAGGCCATGGCTGTTCGGTTTTGTACCGATAGGTAGTAGTACATCCAGAGGAAAAGAGGAAACCCATTGAGGAAGTAGTGTCCCTGGCGAATGAGGTAAATCAAAATGATGATGGCCAAGCTATTCGACATAACCCAGGTTTCGTTGTCGATGGCGTTGGGTTTTAAAATCCAGCTTCTGAACAGAAGCAAAATCATTACCGTCAGGCCGTATAGACCGGTTTCGGACATAAGACGCAGAAACATGGAGTTTGCATCCATTTTATTGAAGTCAATTTGAACGGCACCGACTTCTTGAGTTAGTGTATACTTATCGAATGCCGTTGGGTGTCCGCCCAAACCTGTTCCGAATATGGGATGAAGCTTGAAATTCTCCCACGCCACGTGTGAGTTGTTATACAATACGAAGCTACTTCCGTGAATGTCGTAGTCGTAGATGTTATCTGTGGTGTAGATTTCAATGGTTCCGTCCCATCGATCACGGAATTCAGGTACGTTTTTGTATGAATAGGTGATGGTTACAGCGAGGAGCGGAAGGAAGATGAGGGCATAACGTACCGTTCCAAGATTGATGAGCAGCATGATAATCGTAAAGAAGATTGCCAAAATTCCTAGACTCGAAAAGGAGAGTGGATAGGTTAGTGCGATTATAATGCTCTGTGTTTTGGTTATAAACAGAGGATTACGCTGGAATAGGTTGTACACCGAGGTGAAGAAGGCAGGAGAAATAGTCGCTGCGAAGTAGGCTGGTTCGGAAAATATCGAGCTCATTCGCACACCTAATCCACCGTAGCTGGGGTTCCATTTGTTGAATATCCAAAGAAAATTGTAGCCCGGTTTGAAACCGACTCGAAAGGAAATCAACTGAATTACCCCGATAAGTGTAACTATGTAGGCAGAAACCAAATAAAGCCGGAAGAGTTCCTTTAAATCGAAATCATAACTCTGAATCACGTAGTGATAGAATAGACACGACGTAAAGAATCCAATGAATATTTTAAAGAACTGTTGGGGAGTGTTATCGCCTGTGAGGCAAAAAATAATTCCGGAAAACAGTAAGGGCATGAATACCAAAACGGGCCACTTGGGTACACCGAACTTGGTGAAGAAGAATGGCAGATAAAGCACGAAAATCAGATACGCCAGATAAAACTCAAACGGCACCTTGAAGAATACGTAAGAGAACGCATACAAGCTGGCGAAGATGAGAAATATGGAGAATTTTCTGAACATGGTTAATCACGCGCGTCATCGCCGCTTATTACGGTGGTGAAGGTACGCTTCTTTCGAATAAACGGATATTCAATAAAATGATAACTCAACGCGGAAACACCTAGGGTTAGCGGTATCGAAAAGCAATAGAGCAACGCACTGTGCCAGCCTTCTAACCGAAGCGGGAAGTGAAGGAAATAGTCGAGCACATGAAACACAAAGGCGATACAAATGAGGTGATACATATAGATGCCGTATGAAATCTTTCCCAGGTAGTCTAGCACCCTGCCTTGCAGACGAAAAACGCAGTCTGGGTTGTTAGCTACGTTGAGTATTATTACAAGGAATGGCGCACTGAACAAGAGGTATAACGCGAAATACAGTTTCACCGGTGTGAGTAGAACAATGGCCGGAATCGAAGCAAGTGCCAGCCACTGAACGGCACGCGTATAAAGTAGGGCCAGTGTTCGTTTATAACCGTAAAATACCCAAGCTGCGCCAATACCACCAATTGCCATGGCTTCAAACTTGAGCGATCCTATGAATCGCTTATAGGTTTCAACGGGCGAGAAAACCATCATATCGGGATCGGGTGGTGGCCCGGGAAAGAATACGCGAATGGCTGCCAGCGAGAGGAATTTGAAAGCGAGTACAGCAATTAGAAAATACCACAATGTGCGCATAGGTTTTTTGCTGTACTTCAGTAAAAGAGGCCAAATCAAATAGAATTGCTCCTCAACTCCGATACTCCATAAATGACCCAAGTTGGGGACGGCTTCCATCACAAATGCAAAACCTAAATTGGGAAGCAGGAATACGTATGATGCTAGGTTCAGCCAATAATGCTTGAAAAACTCATCTTCTTGCGAAAGAACTTCAAAGAGTGGCAGGTGGTGCAGAACAAAGAAACCAAGTATGACCAAGAAATAATAGAGTGGCCAGATACGCAAGATGCGGCGCATATAAAACTTTTTGACGGCAACCGTATCGCTCACTCGTTTTTCTTCAAGCAACAAATAGGTAATTAGGAAGCCACTCAGTACAAAAAAGAAAATCACTCCGATATATCCGCCAAACGTAACAAATGGACTTAGCCAATGAATGGGTTGTGGCGGCCCTTCGCGCAAAATGGAGGTAAGCGCATTTCCTTGAATCCACGTATCAATCTTTAACCAAAATTTATCGCCATGCAGCATAACCTTTTTGGTGAATTCTACATGCGTGACCATTACAGCCATTGCCGCAAAAAATCGGAGCGCATTGAGCCCGGGGAAATAGGTCTTGGTCGTGGTCATAAAGCCCCGCGAAGTTAAGCCTTCGAACGATAGCTTCCAATGCGCTGCGCGGTTATGCGAGCGATGCTCTCCCAAGTAAAGTTTTGTATGCGTTGAAGGGATGCCTGTTGCTTTTGCTCAAGGTCGGTGTTGTTCATGCCAATGATATTTTCAAGGCAGCGATGAAGCGCCTCAACATTCCCGGGCTCGATAAGCCATCCGTTGCTTGTGTCCACTACCGCCTCAACGGCACCCACAGGTGTGGCCACAATGGCAAGTCCTCGCGCCATCCCTTCCATGATTACGTTGGGCATTCCTTCCGAGTGAGAGGGTGTTACCAATACCTGGCAGCTGTCGAGCACAGCCTGTATTTTGGCGGGCTCGCGCAGTGCACCATGATAGGTGATATTGGCTGCACGCAGTTGTGATGAGGACGGAATGGGCCCAATGAAATGGAAGTGGAAACCGGCTGCAGGCAGTTTTCGAATGGCTTCGTGAAGCTCAGCAATGCCTTTTCGTCGTTCGTTGCGACCAATGAAGCAGAAGTGTTTTACAGCTGATTTGGTTTGGGGAATTGCGCTCGATATCCAAGCAGGGTCAATACCGGTCGGTATTTCGATAATCTTGGTTCGATCAACGTGCAGAGATTCAATGAGGTCAGTGATTTTCCCTCCGTATGAAAAAACACAATCAGCATGCACATTGTTCCATTTGACCGGATTGGCGAGCAGCATGTTTTCCAATCTCATGCGAAGTCCCACCGGTTTCTGAAACATTTCATATCCGTGGAATTTGATACCTACCGGAGGCAACTTTTTCCCTTTCGTTTTTTGTTCCAAAAAATACCAGCCACAAAAACCTTTCGCGTAAATAAAATCGAACTCTGTAAGTCGTGATTCGATTTTACGGTAGATTATTCGCGAGTAGACATACGACTCTTTTAGGTAATGCCCCGGATACCACGATGGAGCGGGAAATCGTAAACAGATAGATTCGATATTTTTCATGGCATCAGCGCCAAACAACTCAACCACGTCCTCCCGAGTGGGCAGTTTATTAGAGCCTGTTACGCAATGAAACAACGTAATCCGATGGCCTTGCAAGGCGAGGTTGCGCACCAGGTTGTAACTGTGCTTTTGCATGCCCCCAATAACGAAGGGTGTTATACCATCGGTGAGTATAAGTAGATTCATTCGCAATGCTCTAAAATGTGTTTGGCCATTTTTTGCCAGGTGTGTTCGTTCATCACCTTGTCGTGAAAGGTGCCGGCCATACGTAAGCGTTCTGCCGGATGTTCAATCATGTAACTCATCGCATGGAGAAGCGAATTCGAATCCTCATCAATCAATAATCCATGCGTGCGGTCAATCATAACATCGCGCACGGGAACTACGTCGGGTGCAATGATGGCGCGTTGCATCGCGCCATACTCAAAAATTTTCACCGGTGAACCATACCAGTTGCTTTTAGCCATCACAGCAATGTCCATGAGGGATAAGTAGTCGTATACATTGCGGTGCGGAACATTGCCGGTGAAGTGAATTTTATCCGAAAGCTGAAGTGCATGAACACGGGCTTTCAACGCAGGAAGCACTTCGCCATCGCCCACAATCAGCATGCGTATGGCAGGGTGTTTTTTCTCCAATTTTTCGAATGAATCAATCATTCGGTCTACTCCGTGGTAAGGGAAAATAGAGCCCACAAAACCGAAAACCAAGTGTTCAGATTTCAGTCCGTATTGCTCGCGTATCGCAAGCTCATTTTCTGGATTTACTTTCACATGCGCCGGATTCACTGCATTCGGAACAATGATGATTTTCTTGGAATCGACATTCGTCTTTTTGAGTAAATACTCTTTCATGGCACTTGATACCACTACAGTGCGCCATGCATTTTCTACTTGCATCTTTTCATGCCTTCTTCCTAGAAACGAAAGCAAACTCTTACCCTGCATAGCTTCCTTCTCTTCGGGGTAGGGGGCGTTCATCTCAACGACGTAACGAATACCTGCCGCCGATGAAGCACGCAGTCCTGCACCCATGCCGTAGCAACTACGCTCGTAAATCATATCGGGTTGTTCGCGTGCAATGAGCTGGGAAAGTTGCTTCTCGATTTGCTTATCTGCTCGCATCATATTCACGTCACGAAGCGTTTCCCATACAATGGAAGGAATGAATCGTTTCCAGCTGCGACGCTTGTATTGAATGGAAGGAGTTGCGTTCAATTCTTCACCACCGGCAATGAGTCGAATCACCTCGTGACCTTCCGATTCAAAACCTTCAATTACTTCACGGATGTGCGTTCCGGGGCCGCTGGGTGCGGCCATGTTGATGTGAGGGTGAGGACTGAAATACAGAATTTTCATGAGAGCATCTCCATCATTTGTTGCGTGCGGT